>NZ_JBHYJC010000009.1:0-99515 GCF_042749045.1 Streptomyces sp. NPDC059008
GGTGTGCCGCACGCGCCCGCCCACCGTGCCCTCACACGCCTTGCAGCCGTGCCTCGTACGACGCCGCCGCATGCTCCACGAGGCCGATCAGCACCTCCTTGCAGGACGTGCGGTCGCGGGCGTCGCACAGCACCACGGGGGTGCCCGGGTCGAGGTCCAGGGCCCGTGCCACCTCCTCGGGCCGGTGCGCGCGGGCGCCGTCGAAGCAGTTGACCGCCACCACGAACGGGATGCCGCGGTGCTCGAAGTAGTCGATGGCCGAGAAGCTGTCGGCCAGCCGGCGGGTGTCGGCCAGCACCACGGCACCCAGCGCGCCCTGCGCCAGCTCGTCCCACAGGAACCAGAAGCGGTTCTGCCCCGGGGTGCCGAACAGGTACAGCGCCAGGTCGTCGTGGAGGGTGATCCGGCCGAAGTCCATCGCCACGGTCGTGGTGGTCTTGTCCGGGACCCCGTCGAGCCGGTCGACCGGGCGGCCGGCCTCGGTGAGCCGTTCCTCCGTGCTGAGCGGACGGATCTCGCTGACCGAGCCGACCAGCGTCGTCTTGCCGACCCCGAACCCGCCGGCCACCAGGATCTTCAGGGCCATGAAGGAGTCGGAGCGCAGGGCGTCACAGCGCGCGGAGTCCATCGATCACTTCCTTCAAAATATGCGCGTCGGGCAACTGGGCGGGCGGCACCGGGGGGTTGACACGGATCAGTTCCCCCGCGAGCAGATCGCTCAGCAGCACCCGGACCACCCCGAGCGGCAGTCCGGAGTCGGAGGCGATCTCGGCCACCGGGCGGGGGCGGTCGCCGCACAGCGCGAGGATGGCGCGCTGCTCGGGCGAGAGCACGGGAGGGTCGGTGCCGTGGGGGCCGGGCTCCGCCTGCACCACGGCCATCAGCTCGAAGGCCGCGCTGCTCGGCCGGGCCCGCCCGGCGGTCATCGCGTAGAGCCGGACCATCGGCCCCGCTTCGTCGTCGTACCAGTGCGGGGTGGAGTCGGTCATGGGCGGCCGGTCACTTCGCGTCGGCCCGCTCGGGCGTGCCGAGGTGCTCACCGACCCGCTTGACGAGCCGGGCCATCTCGTAGGCGACCAGGCCGACATCGGCCTCGGCGTCGCCGAACACCCCCAGGCACGACCCGTCTCCGGCCGCCACGACGAAGAGGAAGCCGCCTTCCAGCTCGACCATGGTCTGGACGACCTGGCCGGCCGCGAAGTGCCGGCCGGCTCCCTTGGCGAGGCTGTGGAAGCCGGAGGCGATGGCGGCGAACCGCTCACTGTCGTCACGGGTCAGTCCGCTCGACGTACCGACGGGCAGACCGTCGCCGGAGAGGACCACGGCGCAGCGGACCTCCGGTATGCGGGAGACCAAGTCGTCGAGAAGCCAGTTGAGTTCACCGGAGAGGTGCGGGTGCTGGTCGGCGGTCATGGTGTCTCTTCTCCTCGGGGCGGATGCTGCTGCGCACCGTCGTGCTGCCGGTCGTCGTGCGGGGGACGGCCCTGCGGTGGCCGGGCGGTGGCGTCACGGCCACGGGTCCAGCCGGCGCGCAGGGACGCCATGGTGGCGCGGGCCTGCTCCGGGGAGCGGCGCGGCGCGGGGGTGCCCTCGGTACGGGGCACCCACTCGGGTCGCTGCTGCGGGGTTCCGCGCAGCGCGGGTGCGAGGCTGGCCTGCCGGACGCGGCGGGGCAGGGCGGGGTCGGGCTCCGCGGGTGCGGGGCCGGCGGTGGCGGCCTGCGCGGGAGGGGCCTCCGCGGGGACGGCCTTCGGCATGGCGGGCTCCGGAGGGGCGAGCGGCGCGGGGACGGGGGCGGTGTCCGGCGGGGTCGGCGCCGGCGGGTTCGGTGGGGGCGGTGGGACGGGCGCCGGCGGAGTCCGCGGGGTCGATGCCGGCGGGTTCGGTGGAGGCGGGGGGACGGGCGCCGACGGGGTCGGCGGGGTCGGCGCCGGCGGGAGCGCGCCGCGCCGGCCGGCCGCGGGCCCCAGTGCCCGCACGACGGGGGGCCGTCGACGGAACGGCGAGGGCTCCTCCCCGTCCGGTGCCGGGTCGCCGTCGCCCTCGGCCAGCAGGGCGTCGGGCAGCAGCACCACGGCCGTGACGCCGCCGTACACCGACGGCTGCAGTGTCACCTGGACGTGCTGGCGGTGGGCGAGCCGGTTGACCACGAAGAGGCCGAGCTGTTCGGTGTCCAGGAGGTCGATCTCGTCGGCGTCCGCGATGCGGCGGTTGGCCTCCTGCAGCGCCTCCTTGCCCATGCCGAGCCCGCGGTCCTGGATCTCCAGCGCGATGCCCGTGCCCACCCGTTCGGCGTGCACCCGCACCTTGGTGTGCGGCGGGGAGAACATCACCGCGTTCTCGACGAGTTCGGCCAGCAGGTGGGTGACATCGGCGACCGCGCCGCCGGTCAGCCGGGCGTCGGCGACGCCGAGCACCTCCACCCGCGCGAAGTCCTCGACCTCGGCGACCGCGGCCCGCACCACGTCCAGCAGCGGAACGGGGTGGCGCCAGCCGCGGCCGGGCGCGGCGCCGGAGAGGATGATCAGGCTCTCGGCGTGCCGCCGCATCCGGGTGGTGAGGTGGTCGAGCCGGAAGAGGTCCTCCAGCTCCGCCGGGTCCTCGGTACGGCGTTCCATGGTGTCCAGCAGGGCGAGCTGACGGTGCAGCAGCAGCTGGCTGCGGCGGGCGAGGCTCACATAGACGCCGGAGATGCCGCTGAGCGCGGCGGCGCGGTCGGCGGCGGCCCTGAGCGCGGCGCGGTGCACCGCCACCATGGCCTCGCCGACCTGGCCCACTTCGTCCCGGCCGGTGCCGCGGTCGGCTCCGGGCGGGGCGAGGGCGTCGATGTCGACGGGCTTGCCCGCGTACAGCCGCCGCAGCGACCGGGGCAGGTCGTGGCCGGCGATCCGCAGGGCGGAGTTGCGCAGCTCCTCCAGCTCCACCACGAGCCGGCGGCCGATCTTGACGGAGATGAGCAGGGAGAGCAGCACACCGGCCAGCCCCAGGACGACGGCGAGGCCGGATCCGCCGAGGGTGTCGGGGGACAGCGGGTGGGCGTCGCGGGCCGCCCCGGTGCTCGCCGACCGCTGCGCCGCGCGCAGTTCGCGCAGGACCGTGCCGTGGGTCCGGCTCCATTGGGCGGCGGGGACGGCCGTGGCGGCGGGGGCGCCCGCGCCGGCGTGCCGTACGGCGTCCTCGGCGGCCGTCAGGGCGCGGTACGCCGGTCCGTCGAGGATCCGGTGGTAGGCCGCGGCGTCCACGGGCCGCAGGTCGTCGACGGCGGCGGCGAACAGCTCGCGCTGGGTGTGCACGGCACCGGTGAAGGAGTCGAACCCGTCGGACGACATCCGTCCGGAGGCCTGAGCGGCGCCGAGCACCGCGTCCTCGCGGGCGATGGCCTCCCGGGCCCGGGCGAGTTCCAGGACGACGCGCGGCTCCGAGCTGCCGGCCGGGTTCTGCAGGCCGGTCAGGGCCCCGACGGTGGCCAGCCCGTGTTCGACGATGTCGGTGTAGCGGGCGACCGCGCGGTCCGCGGCGGCCCCGGTCGCGCTCTGCTGCGCACGCAGCGCGGACAGCCCGTCCGCGTCGCGCATCAGCCGGTCGATCCTGCCGGGCAGATCGGGGTCGACGCCCTCCGCGTCGGCGCTGCCCGCGTTGACGCCGTCCCGAAGGGCTGTGACGGCGGCGTCGGTGGCCCGCCGGCGGTCGCGCAGTGTGTCCTGCCGTGCGGCGCTCGGGGCGGCGAGGGCGCGGGCGGCGGCGCTGCGCTCGTCCTGCACGGCGGCGGCGAAGTCGCCGACCGGCGCCACGAGGGTGGCGTCGATCTCCTTGAGCCGGCCGAGATCGGAGACGTTCCGCGCGGAGGTGACGGTGGCGAAGGCCCACAGGGCGATGAGGGACACCACCGGGACCATCAGCAGCGCGACGATCTTCGAGCGTACGGATCGGGGCATCATCGGGAGGGCGAAGCGAGGGCCGTAATTCCCGCTTCGATTACCGCCCTTGGGGCCGGATTCGGGGTCCGTCCCGGCAATCGCCGGGAGCGTTTTTACGGCCCCGGCACCGGATGGCGGTGCACCTCGTTCACCCTCGGGGCGATCCGGGTTCTGTCGTACGCGCATGAATTCCTCAAAGGTCAGGGAGAAGTGGGGAGTTCGGCCTCGCGGAACGATTCGGCGGAGGCGGAGGCGGCCCGCTCCTGGGCGGTTGGCGACAGTGCGACAAAGGCCACGGTGAGGAAGAGGGAAGAGCCGAGCAGGACGGTCAGCGGAAAGATGAATTCCATTGCGGTGGCCCCGGCCAACGGCGCCCGGGTGGGCGCCAGATCGATGGTCACGGCGGCCATTCCGGTGTAGTGCATGCTGGTGACCGCGAGCCCCATCACCAGGGAGGCGATGGCCGCGCCGGCCGCGCCCCGCACACTGAGCGCGGCCCACAGGGCGGCCGTCGCCGCGGCGACGGCGATCGCGACGGAGAGCGCCACCAGGGCCGGGTCGTAGCCGACGTTCCCGTGCAGGCGCAGGGCGGCCATGCCCAGGTAGTGCATGGCCGCGACGCCCACGCCGGTGCCCAGGCCGCCGAGCAGCAGGGAGCGCAGCCGGGCGGCGCCGTGGCCGACGGTGAAGACCCCGGCGCCGACGACCACCACGGCGACCAGCAGGCTGAGCACGGTCAGCGGGACGTCGTAGCGGATCGGGCTGCCGGTGACGCCGAATCCGAGCATCGCGATGAAGTGCATGGTCCAGATACCGGCGCCGATGGCGACGGAGGCGGTCAGCAGCCAATTGCGGCGCGAGCGGCCTTCGGCGGCCAGCGCCCTTACCGTGCAGCGCAGTCCGAGGGCGGATCCCACGCACGCCATCGCATAGGCGAGGACCGGGGATACCCAGCCCGCACTGAAGTGGTGGATGTGGCCCACGAGTTTCCTTTCGCGTTTTCGGTTCGCGGCGATGGACGTTAGCAGGTGATCGTCTTGTGAAATTCGGACAGAGCCGCACCTCGATCCGAGCAGAAATGCGGACACCTTGACGCACGGTTGCCCTACCGGCGAGTTCCGTTATCCCGGGTTCGGGTAAATGTCCGCCATTACCCGGCACCGGCACCTCTGATTCCCCGTCAATTCCGGAGTGCGGAACCGCCCTGGAAATGGGCGATGCCCCCGACAATGAGAAAGGTCACGCATAGCGCGCCCGCTATGCCGCCATACGTCGGGCAGTTACCGCATAGGGGATATCGCCACCAGACGGAACGGTTCGGGATTCCGCCATCAGTTCGGACTTCACACGTTTACATGATCGAAAACGAACGCGAGAACGAGTGTTCACTGGAAAGCATGATCGATACCGGAAGGGGTTCCGTGGGGGCAGCGAGCCAGGTGATGCTTACGGGGCGCAAGCGGCGGGCTGCAGACCGTCACCGCGCCTCCGGTTGATATCCCTTGCTGGGCCGGAGAGTTGGTCCCACAACGCACGACTTTCCCAAGGAGCACAAGCCAGATGAACGACATCCTCACCAACGTGATCGCCGGCATCGTCCACCTCGTTGGTTGGCTCGTCTGACGGACTTCGCAGCAAAAGAGCGCCGCCCCTCCCTGTCCCGGGAGGGGCGGCGCTCCGCGTGTCCGCCGTGCCGTCAGGTCTCCAGCTTCCGCCGGGAGGTCTCGGGCAGCGTCAGATACACCACGAAGGACACCAGGCACAGCGCCGCCACGTACCAGGGGAAGAGGTCGGCGTGGCCGGCCTGCTTGAACCAGGTGCCGACATAGGGGGCGGTACCGCCGAAGAGGGCGACGGTCAGGGAGTACGGGAAGCCGATACCGGCGGCCCGCACCCGCGCGGGGAACACCTCGGCGTTGACGGCCGCGGCGATCGCGGTGTACCCGGTGAGCAGCACCATGCCCGCGCACTGCACCAGCAGCAGCGACAGGAACGCGTCGGTGACCAGGTGCAGCAGCGGCACCGCCAGGACGGCGAAGCCCAGCGAGAAGCCGAGCAGCAGTGGTTTGCGGCCGATGCGGTCCGAGAGCATCCCGCCCAGCGGCTGGAGCAGCGCGAAGAAGGCGAGCGAGAGGGTGCCCACGGTCAGCGCATCGCCCTTGTCGAAGCCGGCGTTGACCTGCGCGTAGGTGGGGAGGTAGGTCGTCCAGGTGTAGTAGGCGAGGGTGCCGCCCGCGGTGATGCCGCAGATCAGCAGGGACTCGCGGGGGTGGCGGCGCAGCGCCTCGAAGAGGCCGGGCCGTGCGGCGGACGGCTGCTCGGCGCTCGGGGCCTTCCCTGCTCCCGCGGAGTTGCGGGCCTGCGGAAGGGTCTCCTGGGCACCGCGCCGGATCCACAGTCCCAGCAGGCTCAGCGCCGCGCCGATGAGGAACGCCACCCGCCAGCCCCACTGGCCCATCTCCCGCTCGGTGAGCGTGGCTGCCAGCAGCGCCGCGGTCCCGGAGGCCAGCAGCTGGCCGAGGGTCGTGGAGACGTACTGGAAGCTGGAGAACAGTCCGCGCCGCCCGGGCCCCGCGGATTCGACGAGGAAGGTCGAGGACGCCGCGAACTCGCCCCCCACCGACAGGCCCTGCACCAGGCGCGCGACGACCAGGACCAGGGGCGCCAGGACTCCGGTGGCCGCGTAGTTGGGCGTGACGGCGACCAGCAGGCTGCCGACGCCCATCAGCAGGATGGTGACGGTCAGCGCGGTCCGACGGCCGCGCCGGTCGGCGACCGCGCCCAGCAGCAGCCCGCCGACCGGCCGCATGAAGAAGCCGACCGCGAAGACGGCGAACGTCGAGAGCAGTGGCACCAGGGAGTTCCCGGTGCCTTCGGGGAAGACCTGCTCGGCGAAGTAGACCGCCAGGAAGGAGTAGGCGTACCAGTCGTACCACTCGACGGCGTTGCCGACGGAGGCGGCGGCCAGCTGCCGCAGCCGCGACGGCGGGCGGGCACCGTCATCGGGTGTCCGGCCCTCGGTGATCTGCTCGGCGCTCGACATGGTCCTCCGCTCCCGGTTCTTCTCCTGGGCCTGCTGCTGGGGCAGGATGAGCCGTCAGGTGATCATGTACCGGTGAGGCGGTTGTCCGCCAGGGTCCGTGACAGCCGAAAGGAGATGGCAACATGCGCGTCGCACTCTTCGTCACCTGCGTCAACGACCTGCTCCAGCCCCGGACCGGCCGGGCGGTGGTGGCCCTGCTGGAGCGGCTGGGAGTGGACGTCGGCTTCCCCGCCGAGCAGAGCTGCTGCGGCCAGCCGCAGTTCAACACCGGGTACCGGCATGCGACCGAGCCGCTGGTGCGCCGCTTCGACCGGGCGTTTCGGGACTACGACTACGTCGTCACCCCGTCCGGTTCGTGCGCGGCGATGGTGCGGGACAACTACCCGCGGATCGGGGCGAAGGCCGCGGCCGAGGGGCGCGGCCGGGAGCTGGCCGAGGCCGCGGCGCTCGCGGTGCCCAAGACCTACGAGCTGACCGAGTTCCTGGTGGATGTGCTCAAGGTCGAGGACGTCGGCGCCTATTACCCGCATACGGTCACCTACCACCCCACCTGCCACGGGCTGCGGATGCTGGGCCTGGGCGACCGGCCGCGGCGGCTGCTGGCGCAGGTCAGAGGGCTTGAGTTGCGGGAGCTGCCGGGCGCCGAGGAGTGCTGCGGCTTCGGCGGCACCTTCGCGGTGAAGAATCCGGCGGTGTCGGCGGCGATGGGCGCGGACAAGGTCCGCCATGTCCTCGGCACCGGCGCCGAGGCGGTCTGCACCGTCGACAACTCCTGTCTGCTGCACATCGGCGGCACCCTCGCCCGGCAGGGCGCGACGGTCCGCCCGGTCCATATCGCCGAGATCCTGGCCAGCACGGAAGGGAGCGTGTGGTGAGCGGCACGTATCTGGGCATGCCGGCGTTCCCCCGGGCCGCGGAGGTCTCCACCCGCGACGCCCGACTGCGCGCCAACCTCACCCATGCCACCCGCACCATCCGCGACAAGCGGGCCGGGGCGGTGGCCGAGTTGGACGACTGGCCGCAGTTGCGGGCCGCGGGCGCCGCGGTGAAGGACCGTACGCTGCGCCGCCTCGACCACTATCTGGAGCAGTTGGAGACCGCGGTGACCGCCGCGGGCGGCCGGGTCCACTGGGCGGCGGACGCCGAGGAGGCCAACCGGATCGTCACCGGGCTGGTGCGGGACACCGGAGAGCGCGAGGTGGTCAAGGTCAAGTCGATGGCCACACAGGAGATCGGGCTGAACGAGGCGCTGGCGCAGGCCGGCATCCGGGCCTACGAGACGGATCTGGCCGAGCTGATCGTGCAGCTCGGCGACGATCTGCCGTCGCACATCCTGGTCCCGGCGATCCACCGCAACCGCTCCGAGATCCGCGACATCTTCCGCCGTGAGATGGGGAGTTGGGGACGCCCGGCACCCGAGGGACTGTCCGACTCCCCCGCCGAGCTGGCGGAGGCGGCACGGCTGCACCTGCGGGAGAAGTTCCTGTCCGCCAAGGTCGGGATCTCCGGCGCGAACTTCATGGTCGCCGAGACCGGCACGCTGGTGGTCGTGGAGTCCGAGGGCAACGGACGGATGTGCCTGACCCTGCCCGAGACCCTGATCTCCGTGGTCGGCATCGAGAAGGTGGTACCGACCTGGCAGGATCTGGAGATCTTCCTCCAGCTGCTGCCGCGCTCGTCCACCGCGGAGCGGATGAACCCCTACACCTCCACCTGGACGGGCACGACGGACGGGGACGGACCGCAGACCTTCCACCTCGTGCTGCTCGACAACGGGCGCACCGACACCCTGGCCGACACCGTCGGACGGCAGGCGCTGCGCTGTATCCGCTGCTCGGCCTGCCTGAACGTGTGCCCGGTGTACGAGCGGGCCGGCGGGCATGCGTACGGATCGCCCTACCCGGGCCCGATCGGCGCCATCCTCACCCCCCAACTGCGCGGAATTCAAGGCCCGTTGGAGGCCTCCTTGCCGTACGCCTCCTCGCTGTGCGGGGCCTGCTACGAGGTGTGCCCGGTCGCCATCGACATCCCCGAGGTGCTGGTGCACCTGCGCGAACGGGTGGTGGAGGGCGGGCCGGTCACCCGGAGCGGCACACGGACCGTGCTCAAACCGGCCAAGGGGCATGCCGCGGAGCGGGCCGCGATGCGCGCGGCGGCCTGGGCGTTCGACCACCCGGGCGCGCTGCGGGGCGGGATGCGGCTCGCGGCCCGCACCCGTCGGCTCCATCCACGGCGGCTGCCCGGGCCGGGCCGCGCCTGGTCCAGGACCCGCGACCTGCCGGCGGTGCCCGCCGAGTCCTTCCGCGACTGGTGGCAGCGCACCCGGGAAGCATCGCCGAACGGGTCCGCGGAGCGGGGTGGGACCAAGTGAGCAGCCGGGACGTGGTGTTGGCGCGGGTGCGCCGGGCACTGGCGGATGTGCCGCGCGGACAGCGGACGGCCGGACCTGGTGATCCGCCGGTGGTCCGCGACTACCACCGGGTGCACGGGTCCCGTACGACCGCGCAGACCGTCGATCTGCTCGCGGAGAACCTCGCCGACTACCGGGCGATCGTGCACCGCAGCGACCCCGAGGGCCTGCCGGCGCTGATCCGCCGACTGCTGGCCGAGCGGGGGGCGCGGACGGTGCTGGCACCGCCGGGGCTTGAGGCGGCATGGCTGGCGGCGGTGACGTCCGCCGACTTCGGCGTCACCCTCGTCGAGGACCGCGCGAGTGACACCCCCCACGAACTCGACGCCGTGGACAGTGTGGTGACGGGCTGTGCGGTGGCCGTCGCGGAAACCGGCACCCTCGTTCTGGACGCCGGCCCGGACCAGGGAAGACGGCGGATCACGCTGGTGCCCGACCATCACATCTGCGTCGTCCGCGTCCCGGACCAGGTCGTCGGCTCGGTGCCGGAAGCGCTGGAACGGCTGGCGCCCGGGCGTCCGCAGACCTGGATCTCCGGCCCCTCCGCCACCAGCGACATCGAACTGGACCGGGTGGAGGGCGTGCACGGGCCGCGGACACTGGAGGTGATCCTGCTGACGGAGCAGGGAGCGGTCCATTAGGCCCCCGCCCCCACCCCTCCGTCCGACGGACCAGGACCGGCGGACCAGGACCAACGGCCGATCGCGTCCCCGCCGAGGCGCCCGGTACCTTGCTTTCGATCATCCGACGGGCCCCTACCGGGTCCCGGCGTCCCCACAGGAGCCCTCATGCGCGTCATCGCCTTCGACCACCTCGTTCTGAACGTCGCCGACGTCGAACGATCGCTGGCCTTCTACTGCGGGCCGCTCGGTCTGGAGCCGGTCCGCGTGGACGCCTGGCGCGCGGGCGAGGCGCCCTTCCCCTCCGTGCGCGTGAGCCCGACGACCATCATCGACCTCGTCGAGGGGCCCCGCGGGGGCTCCAACGTCGACCACCTCTGCCTGGTCGTGGAGCCCCTCGACTGGCAGGAGGTCGTCGACTCGGGCGAGTTCACGGTCGTCGACGGCCCCGGGCCGCGCTTCGGCGCCCGCGGCGACGGCCAGTCCCTGTATGTCAGCGACCCTGACGGCAACATCGTCGAACTCCGCTGGTACGCGCCCGACGCCTGAGGCCGTCGGAGCCCGTCACCGTCAGGGGCACCCACGGCCCCTGGCCATGGGTGCCCCGCACAGTCCGCGTCACATACCGCCTGTGAGGCGGCCGACCAGCCCGCCGGGGGAGTCGTCCTCCATCTTGCGGTCGGAGGCGCCGTCGGAACCGCGCCCGCCCTCGCGACCCGACACCACCACGTCCTTGCCCATGGGGGCGTCGGAGACGTCCGCCCCGGAAGCCGAACGGGGGGTGGAGTAGTCCGGGTTGGCGTCGGCGGCGGCGGTGCCCGCGCCGCCGAGCAGGGCGGCGGTGGCCAGGGTTACTGCGAAGAGCGTGGTGCGGATACGCATGGATCCTCCTCAGAGCCGAGACAACGATCAGCCTCTGTACTTCCCGTCACCGTCTGCGCGATGTGGAGAGCGCCGCAAAGATCACCCCGTTGGACCCTTGCGCGGACGACCCTCCTTGCTGCCCGCCGTCATGCGCCGTACGGGGCCGGCCCCACGCACACGTGCCGTCGGATCAGCACTCGTACGGCGGGTCATGGCCGAGCCGGACTGGACAGGTGTGCGACCCCGTTGTCAGTGGGGATTCCTACACTGATCGGGATGTCTCTCGCGCACGCGGTGCGCGGGCGCGCCCCGGGGGGAGGGAGCAGGCGATGCTGCGGCAGGAGTTACCACCCCGGCGTTCCGGAGCGGCCGACGGCCCGCCCGCGCCGGATCCCGGGACGCCGGCCCCCACCGCGCCGGCCACCGCACCGGCCCGGCTGCTGACCTGGCTCGGGCGGCTTGGCGCACCGGCCGCCGCGTTCGGCGCGTTCCAGACGCTGATGGGGCTGCTGCCGGAGAGCCTGGCGGGCGAGGCGGCGCGCTACAGCCTGGCGGCCACGGCCGGTGCCGGGGTGGGCGCCGTGGTGTGGCTGGCGGCGGCCCTGTTGCAGGCCCGCGCCACCGCCGCCGCTGCGTCGGCGTCGCCGCCCGGCCCCGCGGTGCCGGCGGCCGGTTCGCTGCCCGAGCTGATGGACGGCACATACGAGGCGCTGCGGCGCGGCCTGTCGGTGATCGAGGTGCCCGGCCACGGTCCGCTCACGGGCTGGCCGCACTCCCTCGCCGAGAGCCGTCCGCCGGTGCACCCGACGGCGTTCGGCACGGCGTACGGGCTGCATCTGCTGCTCGACATCGCGCCGTACGACGGGCGCATACGGGTTGGTGAGGTGGCCGAGACGCTGTGGCGGCTGCGGCTCCCCGGCGGCGGGTGGGCGGCCCGCTCGCAGGGCAGCGGGGCGCGCCCCGAGGTGACCGCGATCGTGCTGGGCGCGCTGGCCCGGGCCGGCGCCGATCCGCGGCTGCTGGAGGCCGAAATACACTCCTGTGAGGCGCTGTTGGACCCGGATCACGATGCCTCGGGGCTGGGCAGCACCTATGTGGTGACCAATGTGCTGCGCGGTCTGCTGCGGGCGGCGCCCGGCTCCCCGGCGCTGCACCGGCTGCGTGAGGTGCTGGTCAACGGCGCCACGGCCGACCCGGCGCGCGGCCACCACCGCTGCTGGGGTGCGGCGCTGGCCGGCGGACTCGGCAATCCCGCGCCGTCCGCGGCGCACACGGCGCGGGCGGTGGTGACGCTGGACCGGGCCGCGCGGGTCCTGGGCGAGGACGCCCGGCAGCGGGCGGTGCGCGAGGAGGGCCTGCGCTGGCTGCTGGCGGGCGCGGCGGCGCCGGACGGCGCCGCCGATCTGGACAACTGCCAGGAGGAGGTGCGGCGCCCGGGCCGGGAGGACCCACTGCATCAGGAGCTGCTGTCGGTACGGCACTTCTCGGCCGCCTGGGTGGCCCGGGCCCTGATGACGGACGGGGCCCGGAAGGTCGCCGCGGAGGGGGCGGGACCGCAGGTGTGGGAGGAGCGGCTGGCCGCGGCCGTGGCGCGGGTACGGGGGATGCAGCAGGGCGGGGTGTGGCGGTGGGACGACGGCGCGATGGGCCATCCGGTGTGGATGGCGTATCAGGGCCTGTCGGTGCTGCGGCGGCATGCGCTGTTGGTCTACCGGCCGTGAGCTCGGCCGGGTTCGGGGCGGCGGGGGCCGCCGGCGGTCGGCGGCCCCGGTGAACGGGAGGCGGACATGCAGGTCGAGGAAGCGCGGCGGCTGCTGGCGGAGCGGCTCGGCGGCGGGTCGCGGCCCCCGTCGCCCGAGTCGGCGCGTGCGGCGATCGCCCGGCTGGCGCGGCCCGACACGCTCGGTCCGTTGGTGCGCCGATTATCCGTCGGCGGCGCGGATCTCGCGGAGTGCACCCGGCTCTCGTACCGCCATGTGCTGGGCTTCGACAAGCTGTTGCTGCTGTCCGGGGCGCCCCGGTTCATGCTGCGGGTCCATTTCTGGCACGGCCGGACCGGCGCGGTCCCCGAGGACATCCACAACCACCGCTGCGCCATCGCCTCGGCCGTGGTGCGCGGCCGCGTCCGGATGGAGTGCTACGAACCGGCCCCGTACGGCATGCCCGCGGTCGCCTATCGGGAGACGATCGACGGCCCCGGCGGGGCGTGGCGGCTGCGGCGGGTCGGGGACGCGCGGCTGCGGCTGCTGCGCACGGAGCGGTTCGGCGCCGGGCGGAGCTACGGTCTGGACGCCCGTACGCTGCACCGGGTGGTGAGCGAGCAGCCGACGGTGACGCTGTTCCTGGAGACCGCCGCGCAGCGTGCGGCGACCGACGTCTACGTCCGGAGCGAGGGCGCCGGCGGGCGCGCCGCCGCGGTCAGGGACGACGGTGTCGGGCGCCCGGCTCCGCCGCCCAAGACTCCGCTGCCGCCGGCCGTCTATCTTGCCGAACTCGACGCGCTGGCCCGCTCTTTGGGCTACTGAACGGGACCGGTCCCAGTCCCGCGTAGCCATAGCGGGCCGTCATCGCGCGCAGCCCCGCCGCGTCCAGCCGGCCGCCGAGCGCCTGGCGGATCACGCCGAGGTTGTAGGCGTCCACGCCGGCCTCGGCCAGCTCGGCCGGCCGTGCCCAGCGGTAGGCCTGGTCGGCGCTGGGCAGCACGACGTCCAGCGTCAGCGGGCGGACGATGAAGTTGTCCTGGTGGTTGCGGACGCGGCGGCCCTGATAGTCGCTCAGGAAGCTGGAGGCGCCGGTGCGCGCGACGATGACCCCGAGGAGTCCGGTCTCCTCCTTCAGCTCCCGCAGGGCGCCGCTCTCGGCGGACTCCCCGCGGTCGAGCTTGCCGCACGGCACGCCCCACGTGCCGGGCAGGAAGCGCTCGCGGTAGCTGCGGCGCACGATCAGCACGCGACCGTCGTGCACCACTACCGCCGCGGCCAGATGGGTGTGGGCTGCGGATTGATTCATCGGACATCTCGCAATCCGAAGGGACGGGCGGCAGGCCCGTGGCGGAGGTCCACCGTACCGGCGATGACTTCACGGCGGACCGGTGCCGACGCGCGGCGGACGGTGAACTGGCGTGCGCAGGGCTCGCATTGGGCGCACACCGCGTTCGACCCCGTCGACCGGTGTCGACCCTGCGCTCGGAGCCGTCGGACACCCCCGGCCGCCGAGGGTGACCCCGGCGTTGGTAGGCAGGCGATGCGTACGCGGCCCAGAGGTCTGGGTAGCCCGCACCCCCCTCGGCAGACTCCGTGCCAGCGCCGCCGAACGGACGGCGGCGGACGACAGGAAGGCAGCACGGCATCATGAGCGGCGAGAGCAACTCCCTTGTGTGGAACGCCGGTTGGGCAGCGGCCGTACAGCGCCCCAGTGAGGGCTTCCACAAGAACTGGTCGCTGGAGGGCTTCGCGGACCAGACGGTGCGGCAGGTCGTACGGGTCACCGGCGCCGGCACCCGGGCCCGGGTCAGGCTCTCCAACCGCTACGGGACCGCCCCGCTGGAGGTCACCGGTGCCACCCTGGCCCGTACGGACAAGGGGCCGGCCGTGCAGGGCGGCACGGAGCGCCGGCTGACCTTCGACGGCGCACCGTCCGCGCT
The DNA here is from genome assembly GCF_042749045.1 of Streptomyces sp. NPDC059008. Lineage (NCBI taxonomy): Bacteria > Bacillati > Actinomycetota > Actinomycetes > Kitasatosporales > Streptomycetaceae > Streptomyces > Streptomyces sp. NPDC059008. The sequence goes on from NZ_JBHYJC010000009.1 coordinate 14,498, forward strand.
GATCCCGCCCGGGGGCGAGCTCTACAGCGACGCCGCCGAGGTGACGGCGGCGCCGTTCGACTCGCTGACCGTCTCTCTGTACTTCGCGCGTCCGACCGGGCCGGCGACCTTCCACGCCCAGGCCTACGCCACGGCCTACCGCGCCGAGGGCGACCGGCTCGCGGCGTTCGATCCGGCGGTGTTCAGCGAGACGACGGTGTCCTGGTACCACCTCGCCGCCGTCGAGCTGGCGGACGACGGCCCGGCGCGGCACGACACGGTGGTGGTCTTCGGCGACTCCCTCACCGACGGGTTCGCCTCGACCGTCGACGGCAACCACCGCTACTCGGACGCGCTCGCCGAGCGGCTGGCCGCGCGGGGCACTCCGCGCCCGGTGCTCAACCAGGGCATCGGCGGGAATCTGCTGCTGAACGACTCGGCGTGGTTCGGCGAGCGGGCGGTCGCACGCTTCCGGCGCGATGTGCTCGACCAGCCCGGCGTGCGGTCCGTGGTCGTCCTGGTGGGCCTCAACGACATCGGCTTCAGCGAGATCGATCTGCCGACGTACAAGCCGAACCCGGACCACTCCGTGGCGGACCTGATCGCCGGGTACCGGACGCTGATCGCCATGGCGCATGCCGCGGGGGTGCGGATCACCGGGGCGACGATCATGCCGTTCAAGGGGTCGGAGTACCACTCACCGGCCGCCGAGGCCAAGCGCCGGGAGGTCAACGACTGGATGCGCACCTCGGGCGAGTTCGACGCGGTCGCCGACTTCGCCGCGGCGCTGGCGGACCCGGAGGACCCGGACGCGCTCGCGCCCGCCTACGACAGCGGTGACCACAAGCACCCCGACGACGAGGGCTACCGTGCGATGGCCGCCGTGATCGATCTCGCCGCCCTGTAGCGGGCACCGTGCCCGGAATGCCGGAAAGAGAGTGCGGCGGCCACCCCGACCAAGTGAACTGGCCGCCGCACCATCGACCTTACCCGCGGGTCACTTACGGGTCACCACTTGATCGCCGGCCGGGGTGAGGTGTGCGTCACGCCGCACCAGCGCCGCATAGCGGCCGTCGGCGGCGAGCAGTTCGTCATGGGTGCCGCGCTCGGCGATCCGGCCGGCGTCCAGGACGACTATCTGGTCCGCGTCGCGGACCGTGGACAGACGGTGCGCGATGGTGAGGGTGGTGCGCCCCTCGGACAGCGCGTCGATGGCCTGCTGCACGGCGTGCTCGGTGCGGGTGTCCAGCGCGCTGGTCGCCTCGTCCAGGACGAGTACGGGCGGGTCGCGCAGGATGGTGCGGGCGATCGCCAGGCGCTGCTTCTCGCCGCCGGAGAAACGGTAGCCGCGCTCGCCGACGAGGGTGTCGTAGCCGTCGGGGAGGGCGGCGATGTGGTCGTGGATCTGGGCGGCCTTGGCGGCGCGTTCGATCTCGTCGTCGGTGGCGTCCGGTTTGGCGAAGCGGAGGTTGTCGGCGACGGAGGCGTGGAAGAGGTAGGTCTCCTGGGAGACCACGCCGACCGCCCGCGCCAGGGTGTCGAAGTCGAGGTCGCGGACGTCCGTGCCGTCGAGGGTGACCCGGCCCTCGGTCACGTCGTAGAGCCGCGGTACGAGGTAGCTCAGGGTGCTCTTGCCGCTGCCGGTCGGGCCGACGACGGCGAGGCTGCCGCCGGCGGGGACGGCCAGGTCGATGCCGTCGAGGGTGGGCGCCGCGTCGGGGTCGTAGCAGAACCGCACGTTCTCGAAGCGGACCTCGCCGCGCGGTGCGGGCAGGCGGACCGGGTCGGCGGGCTCGGTGATGGCGACCGGCAGGTCGAGGTATTCGAAGATCCGCTGGAAGAGCGCGAGCGAGGTCTGCATCTGCACGCCGGTGGACAGCAGCGAGACGGTGGGCCGCAGCAGGCCCTGCTGGAGCGAGACGAAGGCGACCAGGGTGCCGATCGAGAAGACCGGCCCGCCGAACTGGAGGACCAGTCCCGCCGCCCAGTAGATCAGTGCGGGCATGGCCGCCATGACGATGCCGATGGTGGCCATCCGCCAGCGGCCGGCCATGTTGGCGCGGACCTCCAGACCGACCAGGCGCTCGGACTCGTCGGCGAAGGACCGGGTGAGGGAGTCGGCCCGGCCCATCGTGCGGCCGAGCAGGATGCCGCTGACCGAGAGGGATTCGGTGACCATCGCGGACATCGCGGCCATCTGCTTCTGCCGCTGGGTGGTGATCTTCTTGCGTTCGTTGCCGACCCGGCGGCTGATCCAGACGAAGAGCGGAAGCAGCAGCAGCGAGACGGCGGTCAGCCGCCAGTCGAGCGCGAGCATGGCGCAGACGGTGGCGGTGACCGAGGTCAGGTTGGAGACCAGGGAGGTGGCGGTCGAGGTGACCGTGGCCTGCATACCGCCGATGTCGTTGGCAATCCGGGACTGGACCTCGCCGGTGCGGGTGCGGGTGAAGAACGCCAGCGGCATCTGCTGGAGCTTGGCGTAGACGGCGGTGCGCAGGTCGTGCATGACGCGCTGACCGACGGTGGTGGACACCAGGGTCTGCAGGACGCCGAAGACGCTGGTGGTGACGGCGGTGGCGATCATGCCGAGGGCGAGCAGGGTGAGCAGTCCGGTGCGCCGTTCGGGGATCGCCACGTCCAGGATCTCGCGGAGCAGGAAGGGCGCGGCCACCGAGACGAGGGAGGAGGCGCCGACGAGCAGGCCGACGAGGGCGAGGCGGGCGCGGTAGGGGCGGAAGAGGGTGAGGATCCGCCGCAACTGGACCGGCGCTTCGGGGTCCTTGGGCGGTGGGGTCCACTGGGGTTCGTCGCTGCGCATGGGCTCCTTCGAGGTGTGCGGGCAAACGGTCGGGACAGACCGGGGCGAGCATCATGGAGCTTAGCTCATTGTTACCTATACTCACAATGAACTAGGTCCTGATATCCGCTATCCTCGGGGCATGCCCTCCCCCGAGCCGACCCTCAGCACCGCCAACGTCGCCGAGCAGCTGGTACGGCTGACGCGGCGGATGCACCGCGCCCAGAAGCACCATCTGGCACACCTGGACATCGCCTTCACCCCCGCGCAGTCCCGGCTGCTGCGGATCGTCGACCACTACCGCGACGCCCCGCCCCGGATGGCCGATCTGGCCGAGCGGCTGGAGGTCGTACCGCGGGCGGTGACGACGCTGGTGGACGGGCTGGAGGCACATGGCGCGGTGCGCCGGGTGCCCGATCCGGCCAATCGCCGGGTGGTACGGATCGAGCTCACCGACACCGGACGCGCCACGCTCCGCGCGTTGCGCAGCGCGCGCCGCGCCGCGGCGGAGGAGATCCTGGCCCCATTGACCGCCGAACAGCGCCAGGTGCTGGGCGGTCTGCTGTCCACCCTGGTCGACGGACCGGGCGGACCGCACTGAGCAGACCGAAGCCGAGCGGCCCAGGGCCCGTTCCACGCCGATCCACCGGGCGGGCCCGGACGCGGAGTCGACCGGAGGAGTACCCGCCATGCCCCTGCTGGAGCCGAAGCCCGAGTCCCTGCGGCCCACCGCCCCCCACGGCCCCGCGCACGACCGGGTGGCCGACCGGCGGGCATCGGGCACCCCCGAGCCGCTGCGCGGCGACCTGATCGCGCTGCTGGGCGCGGACAAGGTGCTGCACACGATCTCCGACCTGGTCCGCTACTCCTCCGACGCCAGCCCGTACCGCTTCGTCCCCCAGGTCGTGGTGGTGGCCGAGGACCTCGACGACGTCTCCGCGGTCTTCTCCTACGCCCACGGCAAGGGCCGCAAGGTCGTCTTCCGGGCCGCCGGGACCTCGCTCAACGGCCAGGCGCAGGGCGAGGACATCCTCGTCGACGTACGCCGGCACTGGACCGGGATCGAGGTGCTCGACGGCGGCGCCCGGGCCCGGATCCGGCCGGGCACCACCGTGCTGCGCGCCAACGCCGCCCTCGCCCGCCACGGCAGGGTGCTGGGCCCCGACCCGGCCAGCGCCGTCGCCTGCACGCTGGGCGGGGTGGTCGCCAACAACGCCTCCGGGATGACGGCCGGCACCACCCGCAACTCCTACCGGACGCTGGCCTCGGTCACCGTCGTCCTGCCGTCCGGCACCATCGTCGACACCGCCGACCCGGCCGCCGACGAGGAACTGGCGCACGCCGAACCGGCGCTGTGCGCGGGCCTGCTGGCGCTGAAGGCCGAGATCGAGGCGGAACCGGAGCTGGTGGCCAGGATCCGCGCCAAGTACGCCCTGAAGAACACCAACGGCTACCGCCTGGACGCGTTCTTGGACGGTGCGACACCGGTGGAGATCCTGCGCGGGCTGATGGTCGGCTCCCAGGGCACCCTCGGCTTCCTCGCCGAGACCGTCTTCGACACCGTGCCGCTGGACCGCCGCGCCTCCGGCGCGCTGCTGTTCTTCCCCGACCTGAGCGCGGCGGCCGCCGCCGTGGCGCGGTTCACCGACGCGGGCGCGCGGGCCGTGGAGTTGATGGACGGCAACACGCTGCGCGCCTCGGTGAGCGTGCCCGGGGTGCCCGCGGACTGGGCGGCGCTGCCCAAGGACACCGCCGCACTGCTGGTGGAGTTCCGGGCGCCGGACGAGGCCGCCCAGGAGGCGTACGAGCGGGCCGCGGCGCGGGTGCTGGCCGAACTGGACCTGGTCGCTCCGGTCGCCTCCGTCAGCAATGCCTTCACCCGGGACCCGGCTACGCTCGGCGGCTACTGGAAGGCCCGCAAGGCGTTCGTCACGGCGGTCGGCGGTTCCCGGCCGTCCGGGACCACGCTGATCACCGAGGACTTCGCGGTACCGCCGCACCGGCTGGCGGAAGCCTGTACCGCCCTGCTGGAGCTGCAGTCCCGGCACGGCTTCGACGCGGCGGTCGCCGGGCACGCCGGGCACGGCAATCTGCACTTCCTGCTGGCCTTCGACGCGGCGAAGGCGGACGACGTGGCGCGCTACGCCGCCTTCATGGACGCGTTCTGCCGGCTGACCGTGCGGCGCTTCGACGGCTCACTGAAGGCGGAACACGCCACCGGACGGAACATCGCCCCGTTCCTGGAGCTCGAATGGGGCCCGCGGGCAACGGAGTTGATGTGGCGGATCAAGGAGCTGGTGGACCCGCACGGCATCCTGGCGCCCCGCGTCCTCCTCGACCGCGACCCCCGGGCCCATCTGCGCGGTCTGAAGACCCTGCCCGAGATCGAGGCGATCGCCGACCCCTGCATCGAGTGCGGCTTCTGCGAACCGACCTGCCCCAGCGAGGACCTCACCACCACACCCCGCCAACGGATCGTGCTGCGCCGCGAGATGCTCCGCCAGCCCCCCGGCTCCCCCGTGACCACCGAGCTGCTGGACGCCTACGGCTATGCCGCGGTGGACACCTGTGCCGGCGACTCGACCTGCAAACTGGCCTGCCCGGTGGGCATCGACACCGGCGCGCTGATGCGGGACTTCCGGCATCGGCGCCACTCACCGCGCGAGGAGCGGCTGGCGGAGCGGTCCGCCCGGCAGTTCGGCGCCGTGGAGAGGTCGGCGCGGCTGGCGGTGGCCGCCGCGGACCGGATCGGCGACCGGCTGCTGACGTCGCTGACCGGCGCCGCACGCCGGGTCGTACGCCCCGACCTGGTGCCCCAGTGGCTGCCCCGGATCCCCGGCGCGGCGGCCCGCCGGCTGCCCCCGACGCAAAGGGCGGGCGCGGCCGCGGTCTACTTCCCGGCGTGTGTCAACCGGATCTTCGGCGAGCATGCCGCACACCAGGGGCCTTCGCTGCCCGAGGCCGTCGTGGCGGTGTCGCGGCGGGCGGGCCGGCCGGTGTGGATCCCGTCGGACGTGACCGGGACCTGCTGCGCCACGATCTGGCACTCCAAGGGCTATGAGCGCGGCACCGCGGTGATGGCCAACCGCGTCGTCGAGGCGGCCTGGGGCTGGACGGCCGGCGGCCAACTGCCCCTGGTCGTGGACGCGTCCTCCTGCACGCTGGGCATCGCCCGGGAGGTCGTGCCGTATCTGACCCCGCTCAATCGGGCACTGCACGCCGAGCTGACCGTCCTCGACTCCGTCGTCTGGGCCGCCGACGAGCTGCTGCCGCGGCTGCGGATCGAGCGCAGCGTCGGCTCCGCGGTGCTCCACCCCACCTGCGCCATGCAGCACTTGGGGGACGAGCCGCAGCTGCGGCGGGTCGCCGAGGCGTGCGCGCGGGAGGTGGTGGTGCCGCACGACGCGGGCTGCTGCGCCTTCGCGGGCGACCGCGGGATGCTGCATCCGGAGCTGACCGAGTCGGCGACCGCCAAGGAGGCGGCGGAGGTGACCGCGCGGCACTTCGACGCGTACCTGTCGGCGAACCGGATGTGCGAGATCGGCATGGACCGGGCGACGGAGGGCCGAGGGTACCGCTCGGCCCTCCTGGCGCTGGAGTGGGCCACCCGGTCCGGCGGGTGAGGACGGGCGCGCGTCAGCCGGGGAGGTGCAGCGCCACCGCGCTCTTGGCGGGCACGGTCAGCTGCGCCCTGCCGTCGTCGCCGACCGTGACCGTGTTGCCGGAGCAGTCGTCCGGTGCGGCCTTGACCACGTTGCAGTACGTCCCGCCGGGCAGCGACGTGGCGAAGATCTGCTTCAGTTCGCCGTCGCCGTTGTTGAGGGCGACGAACCCCTTGCCCTGGCGCCCGAAGGCGATCGCGCTCCTACCGTCGTCCCACCAGTCGGTCAGCTCCGCGGACCCCACCACGTTGCGGAACTTCACCATCGCGGTGATCTCCCGCTTGGCGTGCTGCCCGGTCCAGCCGCCGCTCCCGCTGGGCGGCCCGGCGTCCTTCTCGGACCACTCGTAGCCGGAGTAGACGTTCGGCGATCCGTAGGGCGAGGCGAGCATGAAGACGTTGGCGAGGGTGTAGGCCGCGCCGTCCTTGTACGTGAGCGTCGAACCGTTGCGCTCGGTGTCCCAGTTGTCGACGAACGTACGGGCCTTGTCGCCGCCGAGTTTGCCGTCCGCGACCGACTTGAGCTGGGCGATGTCGCCACCCTGGAAAGCGCTCTTGAGGTGGCTGCCGTAGCGGAACTCGTCGACGTCGCCGATGCCGGTGTACTCGTCGGGCTGGACCGCCTCGCCGGCCCCGTGGATGACCTCCTGCACCCAGTAACCGGGGTCGCTCATCTTGCCCTTGATGGCGGCGACGTCGGTCGCGGAGATGTGCTTGGCGGCGTCGATCCGGAAGCCGTCCACGCCCAACGACCGCAGGTCGTCGAGGTACTTGGCGATGGTGGTGCGGACATAGTCGCTGCCGGTGTCGAGGTCGGCGAGCCCCACCAGTTCGCAGTTCTGCACATCGTCGCGGTTGGTGTAGTCGGAGATGCTCCTGCGGCAGCCGTGGAAGTCCTGGTCCTGGTAGGAGCCGGGGTAGTCGTACTTGGTGTACCGCGTGCCACCGGTGCCGGTGCCGGACCCGGCCGCCATGTGGTTGACGACGGCGTCGGCGATGACCTTGACGCCGGCGCCGTGGCAGGCCCTGACCATCGAGGCGAACGCGTCCCGGTCGCCCAGCCGTCCGGCGATCTTGTAGCTGACGGGCTGGTACGAGGTCCACCACTGGTCGCCCTGGATGTGCTCGGTCGCGGGCGAGACCTCGACATAGCCGTAGCCGGCCGGGCCCAGCTGGTCGGTGCAGGCCTTGGCCACGTCCGTGTACTTCCGCTCGAACAGCGTGGCGGTGACGGTCTTCTCGCCGGGCGGGGTGGCCTGGGAGGACCACGGCGCGAAGGCGGCGAGGCCGGTGGCGGCCACCACTCCGGCCAGCACCCCGCCCACCACACGGGAACGTTGCTGCATCTTGCGGCTCCTTCGTCATGGGGCACGGCATGCCGCACCGCGCCCACGAGAGCAGCCACGCGCCAGGCCGCCATGGGGGTTTCCGTATCGGAGCCTGCCGTTTACCTCGTGAACACGTCAACCCTTTCCGCAAGGCTTTTCAGCGGCTTGCGAAAGATGCTGACGGGGAGCCGGAGGTGTTGCAGCAAGAGGACCCGCGCGGCGGCCGGACACCGGCCCGGCGCCGCGAAAAGAGTCCAATCGGCCCTCTTGTGCCACCGCCTCCCGGCCGACATGGTCCTGACCGAGGTTCATCTGCCCCGGCACACCACCGTTCCCTGGAGGATCGATGAACGAGGCACAACCGCAAGCCCACGACCACAACGAGGCGGGCCCCAGCCGCCGTTCGGTCCTGTGGACCGCCGGTGCCGCGGGAGCCGGGCTGGGCCTCGGCGGACTGCCGGCCGGCTCCGCGGCGGCGGCCGCGCCCACGGCGGCCGACCCCGCGTCGGCGGCCGGCACGGCGCCCGCGGCCAAGGGCAAGACCATGATCGGGGTACCGTTCGAACGGCGCTCCACCGTACGCGTCGGCATCATCGGCCTCGGCAACCGCGGCGACGGCATGATCGGCCTCTTCCTGGCGGTGCCGGGGGTACGGGTCGTCGCCCTGTGCGACCCGGTGAAGGAGAAGACCGCCAAAGCCGCCAAGAAGGTCACCAACGCCGGGCAGCCCGCACCCGCCGTCTACTCCAACGGCGACCACGACTTCGAAAACCTCTGCAAGCGCGGCGACATCGACTTCGTGTTCGTGGCCACGCCCTGGGACTGGCACTTCGAGATGGCCAGGACGGCGATGCTCAACGGCAAGCACGTCGGCGTGGAGTGCCCCCTCGCCCTGCGCCTGGACCAGCTCTGGGCCCTGGTCGACCTCTCCGAACGGACCCGCAGACACTGCATGCAGGTGGAGAACTGCTGTTACGGCAGGAACGAGATGCGGGTGCTGCGGATGGCGCACGCGGGCCTGTTCGGCGAGCTGCTGCACGGGGCGGGCGCGTACCACCACGATCTGCGCGGCCTGATGTTCGACCCGAACTACTACGAGGGGCCGTGGCGCCGGCTGTGGCACACCCGGCTGCGCGGCGACCTCTACCCCAACCACGGGTTCGGCCCGGTCGCCAACTACATGGACCTCAACCGCGGCGACCGCGCCGTACGCATCTCCAGCTTCGGCACCCCCGCCCTCGGCCTCGCCGCGTACCGCAAGGAGCACATGCCGGCGAACGACCCGAGCTGGAAGGAGTCCTATATCGAGAGCGACCGGACGATCAGCCTCGTGCAGACCGCCAAGGGGCGGGTGATCCGCCTGGAGCACGACGTCTCCACCCCGCACCCCTACAGCCGCATCAACAGCCTCGGCGGCACCAAGGGCGTCTTCGAGGACTACCCCGAGCGGATCTACCTGGAGCCCGACCAGAGCAACGAAGAGTGGGGCGACTTCGCGCGGTACGCGGAGTGGGACCACTGGCTCTGGAAGGAGCACGCGAACCCGCCCGGCGGACACGGCGGCATGGACTACATGCTGGTCTTCCGGCTGATGCAGTGCATGCAGCTGGGTCTTGTACCGGACTTCGACGTGTACGACGGGGCGACCTGGTCGGCGCCGGTGCCGCTGAGCGACGCGTCCATCAAGGCGGGCGGCGCCCCGCAGGAGTTTCCCGACTTCACCCGCGGGCTGTGGAAGAAGGCCCGGCCGGGGATGGACTCGCAGAAGCCGGAGGAGTAGGGGCGGTTCCGAGGGCCCCCGGCCGCGCGCCCGCGTCCCGCGGGCCGGGGGCCGGGGGCCCTCCGCGTCAGGCCTTTCGCCGCGCCCTTCAGGCCCCGAGGCGCGCCTTGTCGCCCATGACGACGACGGGCTGCCGCGCCGGGTCGAGGGCGCGCAGCAGCGTCTGCATCGCGGCCTTCGACACGCTGATGCATGCCGAGGTCCCGCTGCCGTGGTCCCCGTGCAGCCAGATCCCGCCCCCCTTGGTCTGCCCCTCGGGCCGGGTCGGGTCCAGCGGGGAGGTGCCCTTGACGCGGTTGTAGTTGATCGCGACGACGTAGTCGAAGTCGTGCCGGGTGCTCTTGTCCCAGTACGGCGGCGGGGTGAACGCCGGCGAGTGCGTATAGGGCAGCTTGGCGCCGGGGTCGGCCAGCACACCGCCCGCGTCGGTCAGCGTGAACACGCCCACGGGGCTGCGCTTGTCGCCTTCGTGGTGGTTCAGCGTCCAGCCGCGCCGGCCGTTGTGCGCCGCCCAACTCGCCTTGCGGTCCCACCCCCTGGCGTCCTTCTCGTAGAGGACGACGGTGGAGTCGGCGGAGTCGGCGCCCTCCCCGTAGACCGCGACGACCTGACGCGAGCCGGCGGGGATCCGCGACCGCAGGGCGCTGCCGACCCCGGGAATGGCCTTGAGATGGGTGGTGGCGGACGCCCCGCGGGCCGCGCCGCCCGGACGCTTCCCCTTCCCCGCGTCGTCCGTGCCGCCCGGGTGCCGGTCGCCCGGCCCACCGCCGCAGCCCGCCAGTAGGACCAGCCCCGCCGCGGCCACCGCCGCGCTCCTCACCGCACCGCCCGAAGTCCGCATGGCCCCATGGTCGCACCGCGAGCCTGACGACCGTTCAGTGCCCGTCCGCCGCGCACGGCTTCCCACACGATTGTCCGAATCATATGACCGCAGCGGAAAAACCGTTTGAAATCGGCACCCGCCGCGGGCCAACCTTCCAGAACCTCCGCCGACAGACGAGACGGGCGTGAGGGGCATTTCGCCTGCCGGAACGGCGCTCTGCCGACCCCCCACCACGACTTCGCCTGGGACATCATGCAGATTCGCGATCTTCCGCACCCCGACCCGGGCGTCCCGGACGTCCGTACGGGCGGCGCCTTCCTCTTGTGGCTCTACAAACAGCAGCTCGGCGGGCAGTTCAAGGCCCTCCTCTGGGGGCTGGTGAACTTCGGCGCCATCGCCTCGTTCCCCCTGCCGGTGGGCCTGGCCGTGCAGGCCGTCGTGGACCGCGACGGCGGCCGACTCGCCCTGGCCGGCGGCCTGGTCGTGGTGCTGGGCGCGCTGATCGCGCTCGGCAGCACGATGCTGCACCGCGCCGCCGTCACCAACTGGATCACCACCGTCGCCCGGATGCAGCAGCTGCTCGCCCGCAAGACCACGGAGCTGGGATCGGCCATGACCCGGCGGATGGCGGCCGGCGAGATCGTCGCCGTCAGCACCGGCGACCTGGAGAAGATCGGCTGGTTCGTCGAGGCGATCTCCCGGTTCGGCGCGGCGGCGGTGACCACGGTCGGCGTCTCGCTGGCCCTGGTCGTCAGCCAGCCGCAGCTCGGCTTGCTGGTGGCGCTCGGCGTCCCCGTACTGGCGCTGGCCGTACTCCCGCTGCTGCCGCCCGCCACCCGGCGTGCCGACGCACAGCGCGAGAAGGCCGGCCGGGCCACCGAGCTGGCCTCCGACACCGTCGCCGGACTGCGCGTACTGCGCGGCATCGGCGGCGAGGAGCTGTTCCTCGACCGCTACCGCAGCGCCTCCCAGGAGGTTCGCGAGGCCGCCGTCCGCAGCGCCCGGATGTGGTCGCTGATCTCGGCCGTCCAGGTGGTGCTGCCGGGGCTGCTGCTGATCGCGGTGGTCTGGTACGGCGCCCGACTCGCCCTCGACGGCACGGTCGCCGTGGGCGAACTGGTCACGATCTACAGCGCCGTCACCTTCCTGCTCTTCCCGCTGCGGCACTTCGAGGAGATCGCGCAGGCCTACTCCTTCGCCCGGCCGTCGGCGAAGCGTACGGCCCGCGTACTGGCACAGAGCCGGCCGGCCGGCGCCCGGACCGCCGGCCACGGGGCGACGCCCACCGGCGATCTGCACGACCCGATCAGCGGTCTGACCGCCCCGGCCGGCCGGCTGACCGCGGTCGTCTGCGGTGACCCCGACGCCGCGGGCCGGCTCGCCGAACGCCTCGGCGGCCATCCGCCGCAGACCGACGAGGACGGCGCCGACCGGGCGGACGGTAGTGCCCCGCGGTCCTCCGTCGTCCTCGGCGGCGCCCCGCTGGACGACCTGCCGCGCGACACCGCCCGCCGGGCCGTACTCGTCCAGGACAAGGACCCGATGCTGCTCTCCGGCACCCTCGGCGAGCTGCTCGACGTGCCGTCCTCCGGACAGGTACCGGCCGCCGAGGCGCTCGACGCGGCCCAGTGCGCCGACGTACTGACCGCCCTGGCGCAGGCGTCCGTCGACGACTCCGGCGATCCCCTGCGCACCCACATCACCGAACGCGGCAGATCGCTCTCCGGTGGCCAACGGCAGCGGCTGGCACTGGCCAGATCGCTGGTCACCGACCCGGAGGTGCTGGTGCTCGACGAGCCGACCAGCGCGGTCGACGCGCACACCGAGGCACGGATCGCCGACGGCCTGCGGAAGATCAGAGCGGGCCGCACCACCGTGGTCCTCACCTCCAGCCCGCTCCTGCTGGACCGGGCCGACCAGGTCGCCTTCCTCCACGAGGGCAAGGTCGTCGCCGAGGCCGCCCACCGCGAACTGCTGCACAGCCACCCCGCCTACCGGGCCGTCGTCACCCGCGAGACCGACACCGAGCCGGCGGTGCGGACCGGCCGAGTCGACCGGATCGACCAGGCCCACCACACCCACCGGATCGACCAGATCGAGGAGACCGCATGATCGGCCTGGCGCCGCCGGAGCACGATCCGGACGCCCCGCAGACGCTCACCACCCTGCCCGTCGGCTCGCCGGCGACCGTACGCGGCTACGTGCGCGGCCTGATCCGCCGTCACCGCCGGGAGTTCACGGTGCTGGTGGCCGTGAACGCCGCCGCGGTCATCGCCTCCATGGCCGGCCCGTATCTGCTCGGCGGTGTCGTCGAGAAGCTGGCCGCGGGCAGCCGGGACCTCCCACTCGGGCGCACCCTGGCACTGTTCGCCCTCGCCCTGGCCGCCCAGGCGGTCTTCGTGCGCATGGTGCGGCTGCGCGGCGCGATGCTGGGCGAACGCATGCTGGCGGACCTGCGCGAGGACTTCCTGGTACGGTCCGTGGCGCTGCCACCGGGCGTCCTGGAGCGGGCCGGGACCGGTGATCTGCTGTCGCGGATCACCACGGACATCGACCGGCTCTCCAGCGCGATGCGCGAGGCCGTACCGCAGCTGTCCATCGGTGTGGTGTGGGTGGGGCTGCTGCTCGGCGGGCTCACCGTCACCGCGCCGCCGCTCGCGCTGTCCGTACTCGTCGCGCTGCCGCCGCTGGTCCTCGGCTGCCGCTGGTACTTCAAGCGGGCGCCGGGCGCCTACCGTTCGGAGGCCGCCGGATACGCCGCGGTCTCCGCCGTACTCACCGAATCCGTCGACGCCGGCCGCACCATCGAAGCCCACCGCCTGGGCGAGCGCCGCATCGCCCTGTCGGAAGACCGCATCCGCTCCTGGACCCGATGGGAGCGCTACACGCTCTTCCTGCGCTCGGTGCTCTTCCCCGTCATCGACCTGACGCATGTGCTGCTCCTGGGCGCGGTGCTGCTGCTGGGCGGGGCCTTCGTCCTCCAGGGCTGGATGACCCCGGGGCAGCTGACGACGGGGGCGCTCCTCGCGCAGATGATGATCGAGCCGGTCGGCATGATCCTGCGCTGGTACGACGAGCTGCAGGTGGCCCAGGTGTCCATCGCCCGGCTCGTCGGCGTCCGCGAGATCGAACCGGAGGCGGCGGACACCGGGCGGTCCCCCGACGGCCGTGACGTCCACGCCGACGACGTGACCTTCGGCTACCGCGCCGGCGTCGACGTACTGCGGGAGGTGTCACTGCGGATCCGTCCGGGCAGCCGACTGGCGCTGGTCGGACCGTCCGGTGCCGGCAAATCGACACTGGGCCGACTCCTGGCCGGGATCTACGGCCCGCGCCGCGGCAGCGTCACGCTGGGCGGGGCGGAGCTCTCGGCGATGCCGGCCGAGCGGGTGCGCGAGCAGGTGGCCCTGGTCAATCAGGAGCACCATGTCTTCGTGGGCTCCCTGCGCGACAACCTCCAGCTGGCGCGTACGGGAGCGACCGACGCCGAACTCTGGGCGGCGCTCGGCGCGGTGGACGCGGCCGAATGGGCCCGGGCCCTGGACGACGGCCTCGACACGGAGGTCGGGTCGGGCGGCCACACCCTGACCCCCGCCCAGGCCCAGCAGATCGCCCTGGCCCGCCTGGTGCTCGCCGACCCGCACACCCTGGTCCTCGACGAGGCGACCTCGCTCCTCGACCCCCGGGCGGCGCGCCACCTCGAACGCTCCCTGGGCAGGGTGCTGGACGGCCGCACGGTGGTGGCCATCGCCCACCGCCTGCACACCGCCCACGACGCCGATGTGATCGCCGTCGTCGAGGACGGCCGGATCAGCGAACTGGGCAGCCACGAGGAACTGGTCGCGGCCGAGGGGGCGTACGCGGCGCTGTGGCGGTCCTGGCACGGGTGAGGCGACGGGCCGGACGCATCGGGCGGCGCGCATCGGGGCGGGGACCGGGGCGCGGCGCCGCGGCGCCAGAGGGAGCCGACGTCAGATATAGCCGAGCGCACCCAGGGCGCCGACCCCGCCCAGCACCATGAACACCGGCATCAGCACCTTCAGTTCCACCCAGCTGCCGGCCTTGAAGCGCATGGCCTTCGGCGGCCCGACCGGGTACCAGCGCTTGCGGCCTATCGGGATGGGCCACAGCACGGGGCACCCCGAGACGGTCAGCGCATCGCCGATGTCGTGGACCAGCGCGCCGAGCACGATGGGCAGGCCCAGCCAGAGGTACTGCTGCCCCGGTTCGGTGAACAGCCAGCTCGCGCCGTTGCCCGGCTGGTCGAGCACCCCGGCCAGGATCCAGGCCGAAGCGGCGCCCAGCAGCCACACCAGCACATCGCTGGAGACCCGGGCGGCCCGCCACAGCAGCCCCTCGATGGCCAGCACCATATGGACGAAGAGGATGCCGAGTACGGCCCAGCGGCCGCCCTGCATCGCCAGCAGCGACATCCCGCCGCCGACCAGCACGGCCCACACCCAGGTGTGGGTGAGCGTGCGGTGCCCCCCGTTGCGGTTGGAGTCGCCGCGCATCTTGGTCGCCTTGTAGACCGCGTGCGAGAGGGCGTCGACCACCTCGCACAGGATCCGCGACAGCGGCCCGAACGCCCGCGAGATGGTCGCGGACTTGTGGTCGAGGTCCGGGGCGAGCGCCGCTCCGGCGCATATCAGCGCTCCGCAGACGAGCACCGGCCAGGGCATCGGATGTTCGGTGGCCGCGGCCGCCGCGCCCACCCCCAGCCAGGCCGCAGCCCCGGACAGCGAGTGCGCCGGTCCCATCATGGTCGTTCCCACCCCTTGTTCTGCCGCGACGCGTGTCCTGTGCGTCGCGCGCTCGGTGACCGCGCCTCTGACGCCCGGTCGGCGACTCAGCGTAGCGTCAGATGATCTCCGTACGAGGACCGGGTGACCCGGCCCCCACCCCCGTTCGGGTGCCGTTGCCCGCCCGCCTCGACCCGGCCTCCCCCACCCGGTCGGGAGCTCCCCCGGGCACCCCGCCCGCCCCTCTTCGAGTGATCTCCACCACGTCCCGCCCCCGGCCCCGCACCGCGGGGACCAGCGGCAACGACAGCACGTCCACGGTCATGTACGGAATGTGAAGGCATTGCGTGGATGCCTTCGTGGGTGTCGCGGCCGCCGACGGCCCCAGCACCGCACAAAGAAGCCTCCCGCCCGCGCCGAGGCTCCCGTCCACTCCGGCTGCCAGGCACCCGGCAACAGCTCCCTCACCCACGTTTACGCAGGTCAGAGCGGGATCGGTGGCATTCTGGGGCGAGCCGGCCGACGGCTTGGGCACGAGAGCGCGGCCCCGGGACGGGCGGAGTACCGCCTCGGCGATCTTCGGCGGATCCCTCTTCCGGTCGCCGGTTCCCTGATCCGGGCCCGAGGCAGGCAGTATGGGGGCGTGACCCTCATCGATCATCTGCCGAACGACGCCGACCCCGATGCCCTCTTCGAAGCCTTTTCGGGCTGGGCCGAGCAGCAGGGCATCTCGCTCTACCCTGCCCAGGAGGAGGCGCTGATCGAGGTGGTGTCGGGAGCGAACGTCATCCTGTCCACCCCCACCGGCTCCGGCAAGAGCCTGGTGGCGGCCGGGGCGCACTTCACCGCTCTCGCCAACGACCAGGTCACCTTCTACACCGCGCCCATCAAGGCGCTGGTGTCGGAGAAGTTCTTCGATCTGTGCAAGCTGTTCGGCACCGAGAACGTCGGCATGCTCACCGGCGACGCATCGGTCAACGCCGACGCGCCGGTCATCTGCTGCACCGCCGAGGTCCTCGCCTCGATAGCGCTGCGGGACGGCAAGGACGCCGACATCGGCCAGGTCGTGATGGACGAGTTCCACTTCTACGCCGAGCCGGACCGTGGCTGGGCCTGGCAGATCCCCCTGCTGGAGCTGCCGCAGGCGCAGTTCATCCTGATGTCGGCGACGCTCGGCGACATGTCGCGCTTCGAGGAGGACCTGACCCGGCGCACGGGGAAGCCGACGGCGGTGGTGCGCTCGGCGACCCGGCCGGTGCCGCTGTCGTACGAGTACCGGGCCACGCCGCTGACCGAGACGCTGACCGAGCTGCTGGAGACCCGCCAGTCTCCCGTCTACATCGTGCACTTCACCCAGGCCGCCGCCGTGGAGCGGGCGCAGGCGCTGATGAGCATCAATATGTGCACGCGTGCCGAGAAGGACGAGATCGCCCAGCTCATCGGCAACTTCCGGTTCACCACCAAGTTCGGCCGGAACCTCTCGCGCTATGTCCGCCACGGCATCGGCGTGCACCACGCCGGCATGCTGCCGAAGTACCGCCGGCTTGTCGAGAAGCTCGCCCAGGCGGGCCTGTTGAAGGTGATCTGCGGTACGGACACGCTCGGCGTGGGCGTCAACGTCCCGATCCGCACGGTGCTGTTCACCGCGCTGACGAAGTACGACGGGTCGCGGGTGCGGACCCTGCGGGCGCGGGAGTTCCATCAGATCGCCGGCCGGGCCGGCCGGGCCGGTTTCGACACCGCGGGCTTCGTCGTCGCGCAGGCTCCCGAGCACGTCGTGGAGAACGAGAAGGCGCTGGCGAAGGCGGGCGACGATCCCAAGAAGCGCCGCAAGGTCGTACGCAAGAAGGCGCCGGAGGGCTTCGTCAACTGGGGTGAGAACACCTTCGAGAAGCTCATCGCCTCCGACCCCGAGCCGCTGACCTCCCGCTTCAGGGTGACGCACGCGATGCTGCTGTCGGTCATCGCCCGACCGGGCAACGCCTTCGACGCGATGCGGGGGCTCCTGGAGGACAATCACGAGCCGCGCAGGAACCAGCTCCGGCACATCCGGCGGGCCATCGCGATCTACCGGTCGCTGCTGGACGGCGGGATCGTCGAGCGGCTCCCCGAGCCGGACGCGGAGGGCCGGATCGTACGGCTGACCGTCGACCTCCAGCAGGACTTCGCGCTCAACCAGCCGCTGTCGACCTTCGCGCTGGCCGCGTTCGACCTGCTCGACCCCGAGTCGCCGTCCTATGCGCTGGACATGGTCTCGGTCGTGGAGTCCACGCTGGACGATCCGCGGCAGATCCTGGCCGCCCAGCAGAACAAGGCCCGGGGCGAGGCGGTGTCCCAGATGAAGGCCGACGGCGTCGAGTACGAAGAGCGCATGGAACGGCTCATGGACGTCGAGTACCCCAAGCCGCTGGAAGAGCTGCTCTTCCACGCCTACGGGCTGTACCGCAAGAGCCACCCCTGGGTCGGTGACCACCCGCTGTCGCCGAAGTCGGTCATCCGCGACATGTACGAACGCGCCATGACCTTCACGGAGTTCACGTCCTTCTACGAGCTGGCGCGTACCGAGGGCATCGTGCTGCGCTATCTGGCGAGCGCGTTCAAGGCGCTGGACCACACCGTGCCGGACGATCTGAAGTCCGAGGACTTCGAGGACATCATCGCCTGGCTCGGCGAGATGGTGCGGCAGGTCGACTCCAGCCTGCTCGACGAGTGGGAGCAGCTCGCCAACCCCGAGGTGGAGACCGCGGACCAGGCGCAGGAGCGAGCCGATCAGGTCCGCCCGGTCACGGCCAACGCGCGGGCGTTCCGGGTGCTGGTGCGCAACGCGATGTTCCGGCGGGTGGAGCTGGCGGCGCTGGACAAGGTCGAGGAGCTCGGCGAGATGGATGCCGAGTCCGGCTGGGACGCGGATGCCTGGGGCGACGCGATGGACGCCTACTGGGACGAGTACGAGGAGCTGGGCACGGGCCCGGACGCCCGCGGCCCGAAGCTGCTGCAGATCCAGGAGGATGCCGAGCACGGACTGTGGAAGGTGCGGCAGACTTTCGCCGACCCGAACGGTGATCACGACTGGGGCATCTCGGCGGAGGTGGATCTGGCCGCCTCCGACGAGGAGGGACGCGCGGTGGTGCGGGTCACGGATGTGGGTCAGTTGTAGGGCGGACACGCCCTGGGGCGACGGCTTCACCCGAGGCCGTCGAGGACGCGACGGAGGGCCACGGTCATGACCAATCCCGCCGAGAGGCTGGTCGATCTGCTGGATCTCGAACAGATCGAGGTGAACATCTTCCGGGGCCGCAGCCCGCAGGAGAGCCTCCAACGGGTCTTCGGCGGCCAGGTGGCGGGCCAGGCGCTGGTGGCCGCCGGGCGGACCACGGAGGGCGACCGCCCGGTCCACTCGCTCCACGCGTACTTCCTGCGGCCGGGCCGGCCGGGAGTGCCGATCGTGTACCAGGTCGAGCGGGTACGCGACGGGCGGTCCTTCACCACCCGCCGGGTCGTCGCCGTCCAGGAAGGGCGCACGATCTTCAATCTGACCGCCTCCTTCCACAAGCCGGAGCCCGGCTTCGACCATCAGTTGCCGATGCGCCGGGAGGTGCCCGGCCCGGAGCACCTGCCGACGGTCGCGGACGAGGTCCGCGAGCACCTGGGCGGCCTGCCCGAGGCGTTCGAGAGAATGGCGCGGCGGCAACCCTTCGACATCCGCTATGTCGACCGGCTGCGCTGGACGCCGGAGGAGATCAAGGGTGCGGAGCCGCGCAGCGCGGTGTGGATGCGCGCGGTCGGCCCCTTGGGTGACGATCCGCTCGTCCACACCTGCGCACTCACCTATGCCAGCGATATGACGCTGCTGGACGCCGTCCGCATCCCGGTCGAGCCGCTCTGGGGGCCGCGCGGCTTCGACATGGCCTCGCTGGACCACGCGATGTGGTTCCACCGTCCGTTCCGCGCGGACGAGTGGTTCCTCTACGACCAGGAGTCGCCGATCGCGACGGGCGGACGGGGCCTGGCCCGCGGCCGCATCTACGACCGCGAGGGCAGGCTTCTGGTCTCGGTGGTGCAGGAGGGGTTGTTCAGAGCCCTGTAGGACATGTCCGACCGTTCCGGGAAGGGCCCTTTCATCCGCTCTGGGGCGCAAGAGCGTCGAGGAGGGCTTGGTCCGTCGCCCGGGTGGCTGACCGCCCCGGCGCGCGGCGCGCGGCCCGGCTGCCTACGCTCGTCCCATGGACTTCAACATCACCGCGGCGGAGGAAGCGCTCGTACTCCATATCGCCGCCCTCGTCCGCGCCGACCGCTCCCCCACCGACGACGACCTGGCGGACGAGATGGGTGACGAGGTCCGGCCCCTCCTTCAGTCCCTCCTCGAGAAGGGCTGGCTGGTCGTCGACAGGGAGCGGGCGCTGACGCTGTCCACGATCGCGCGGGTTGCCGTGACGAACCGGCGGGATGTCGAGGGGCCACTGGCGTGACGGAGGCCTGCGCACTCTGCCCCGTCGACGTTTCCTTCACCGTCACCGTCACCGTCACCGTCGCTGTCGCCGCGATCGGCTGACAGATCGTTTCCTCACCACCCACAAGGAGGACCGTCGGCGTATCGGCACGCAGGTGGGGAAAGTTGTCGCCGGACATACCAACCACCTTGCACAAAGGGATAGTTAATGCGCCGAGTCGCCACTGTCATCCTCGGAACCATCGCGCTCTTCGGGGTCCTCGCCACCCCGGCCCAGGCAACCACCGGACCCGCCGCCGACCAGGCTTTCACCCTCGTCGGCCACGTGTGGGGCCTCGTCGCACCGGCGAGCGTCACCGAACACGCCGCGAACGCCGCCCTCGAAGCCAGTAAGTGACGACGAGGATCACCCCGTCCTCACGGCGGCTGACACCATGAGTTGATGCCGTCAGTCGACGCCATCAGTCGGCACCATCAGTTGATGCCATCAGTTGATCTGCTCGAAGGCGAGGGACCGCGAGGTTTGGGACCACGGGTGTGGACTCGGCCTCGCGGTTCCGCGCGATTGCGGTCGGTGCGGAGCGGACTCGATGTGTCAGCCGCTGCATTCCACCGCGCCCCTCGCCTACCGCCGTAGCTCGCCTACGGCCGTAGCGCGCCTACCGCCGTAGCTCGCCTACGGCCGTAGCGCGCCTACGGCCGTAGCGCGCCTTCGGCCGAAGCTCGTCTGCGGGCTCTATAGGCCGCGGCCTTGACGCGGTTGCCGCACTCGTCCATCCCGCACCACGTGCGCCGGGCACCACGCGAGCGGTCGAGATAGATACGAGTACAGCGAGCGCGACCGCACTCCTTGAGGCAGGCGTGCGGGTCGGCGAGCATCGCGATGCCGCTTCTGGCCACTTGGGAGAGTGCGGCGTTCAGGTCCCCCGACATCTCCAGCCCTGCGTCACTGAGCTTGATCGTGGGCACCGGCCCGGCGGCCGCTTCGTTGACGATCTCGAGGCCGCCCGGATCGAAGGGCCGATCGAGCACCCGGTCGAGCGCAAGCCGGTAGAGCGCTTCTCGCAGGGACAGCGCGGACTCGAAGGTGGCGAAGTCGGCGGTGGGCCGGCCAGGGAGCCCTTCGCATGCGGCCACCCACCGTTCCAGGTCCGCGGGTGCGGCCAGGGCGTCGACGGGCTCGTCTCGACGGGAGCGCACGGTGCCGGCCAGATCAAGGGCCGGGTTGCCGCTGACGAATGCGAAATCCACGTCACCATCTTGACCGGTGACGCACGGGATGGCAACGTCGTCACCGGTTGAGCCGGTGACGGCCAGTGCGAACGGGAGGAAGCGTGGTCGAGATCCGCGATATCGAGGCCGTCGTCTTCGACGTCCTCGGAACACTGGTCGACGAACCCGGCGGGCTTCGGGCGGCGATTCGCGAGGCCGTACCCGCCTCCGACGGTGCCTCCGTCGACGAGCTGCTCACCTTGTGGCAGCAGCATGTCGAGGTCGAGCAGCAACGCATGGTGCAAGGGCATCGCGCGTACGCCGACACCGAGATCATCGACGGGGAGGCCGCTCAACGCGTGGCCGACCGTGCCGGACTCACCGATCCGGCGGCCATCGCCCGGCTGGCCACGGCGAGTCGGCGACTGCCGCCCTGGAGCGACTCGGTCGCCGGTCTCGACCGGCTCGCGCGGCACTTCCCCGTGCTCGGCCTCTCCAACGCCAGCCACACCACCCTGCTGCGACTCAACGCCCATGCCGGGCTGCGCTGGCATCAAGCCTTGTCCAGCGAAGCCGTCCTGGCCTACAAGCCGGCACGGGAGGTCTACCAGCTCGCCATCGAAACGGCCGGATGCCCACCAGAAGGCATCCTCATGGTGGCCGCCCACGCCTGGGACCTGCGCGAAGCTCAGGCGAGGGGCATGCGGACCGCCTATGTCCGGCGACCGGCCGGGGACCCGCCGACGAGTTCCGACGTCTTCGACCGGCGGTTCGACGGACTCGACGAACTGGTCACCGCGCTGACGACGAAATAGCCCGGGCGATCCGTGCTCCGCCGAGCGGGCATACCGCGCTCACACCTGCCGCGTCGGCGGCGCCTCCTTTCCGTTTTCGGTGCCGGACCGGGCGAGTTACGCTCAAGGTAATTGGGGCCGACACGGCTGATCGTGGAGGTCGGCATGGATGTCACGGTGGGAACCTTCAACCTCAACAATCTGTTTTCACGGTTCAACTTCCAGGCCGAGATTGGACAGATCCAGCCGGTCGGACCCGACGGCGAGCTGACCTCAAAGTATGTGTTCGACGACCCCGAGAAAGTGCGGGTCCGCACCTACAAAGGCAAACTGGTCAAGGGCAAGGACCCCGCGGAGCAGACGCTGATCGCCGACCGGATCCAGGCGATGGACCTCGATGTGCTGGCCGTTCAGGAGGTCGAGGACATCGACACCCTGCGATACTTCGCCGCTCAACATCTCGGTAATGCCTACAGGTTTCTTTCGCTGATCGAGGGCAACGACCCCCGGCTGATCGACCTGGCCCTGCTCTCCAAATTCCCGGTGGGTGCGGTCACCTCATGGCAGCATGCCTCCCACCCCGAGGCGCCCGGCGAGCGAGTATTCAGCCGGGACTTGCTCGAAGTGGACATCCTGGATCCGCGCGATACCGATCGGCGTCTGCTGACGCTCTTCAACAACCACCTCAAGAGCCAGTTCGTCGAGCAGGGAGTGGACCCTGAGGAGGGCAAGGCCGCAGCCGATGCCCGCAGGCACCGGCAGGCGGAGTCGGTCGCCCGTATAGTCGCCGCACGTACCCGCCCCGACGGGCGTTTCCTCGTGCTGGGGGACATGAACGACTCCCCGGACGCGCCGACTCTCGCCCCGCTGGCCGCCTCTGCGCAGCTGAGCCTGACGGAGGCACTCGCGCATCCGGCAGGAGACCCGCCCACCCAAGGCCGACGATCCGCCGCCACCCGCTTCGGGGGCGTGGACCCATCGGTTCAAGGCGGCCGGGCAGAACGCCCGGTACGAGCTGTTCGACCAGATCTGGCTGAGTCAGAGCCTCACCGCGCAGCACAAGAGCTCGCATATCGACCGGCGCACCCGACACGGCGGTGACGGCTCCGATCACGACCCCGCCTGGGTGGTTCTCGATTTCTAGCCGCTGCCAGCCGCCTTTCTCGCTTCGGAGTGATGACCAATGCCACTGAAGAACTACGGAGTTCTGGCGTGCCGGGCCGTCGAGCGGCGCCGCGAAGGTGCCCCCGATGAGACCCCGCATTACCAGATACACCTCATCGACGACGCCGGCACCCATTACCGGGCCGCGATCAACGTCAAGTCCCAGCAGCGTCCGCCCGATCTGCTCTTCGTGACCGATGAGAACTTCCGCCATCCAGTGACCGGGCAGCTGCCCGCGGCCGGCAGCGGATGGAATCTCCTGGCGTCGCAGCCGGGCACGGCCAGCCTGGACTTCATCCGCGGCAATCTCTTCCCTCCGGACGCGGTACGGCCGCTACCGCCCGATCTGCCCGGCCTGGACAACGACTTGGCGGACATGCTGGACCATCACGTGGAACGAGCCATCGTCGACTCGAACACGGAGCTCTACCTCTTCGGAGAGCGCTACGGGCCCGAACCCAACGAACCTGACAAGGTGTTCGGCTTCCTGCCCGGCAACGGTGTCCACGACATTCACATGAACCAAGGCAGCAGTGGACAGTTCCGCTCCAGCAACGGAGTCTGGCAGGACGGCGGGCTGCTGCTGCACTTCCCCGCCGAAGCGCGCTGGGTCGCCGTCTTCCTGGCGTTCCAGTCCCAGACATGGCACACCGACGAGCGCACCGGCCACCCCCTCACCGCCGCACCGCCACGGCCCGTCACCCGTGACGCATCGGTACGCATCCTGGCCGCGCTGGTCAACCCCGCCGGGCCGGCACCCGAGCGCGAGACCGTCACGCTCCTCAACGCCTCGCCGGTCACCATCGACCTCGACGGCTGGCGCCTCGCCGACCAGCAGGACCACCTGCTGCCACTGCCGGCGCAGCCGCTCACCGCCGGCGCCACCCTCGCTGTCGCGGGTGGCAACGAATTCCAACTCGGCAACCACGGCGGGTCGATCACGCTCCTCGACCCTGCCGGGCTCAAGGTCGACGGCGTCTCGTACACCGAGGAACAGGCCCAGCGCGAGGGCTGGACCGTCTCCTTCTGACATCGGAAGGTGCGTTTCGCGTTTCGCTCGATGCGTCGTAGATGATCCCGGGGCGGGCGCGCTGTGCCGCACCACAGTGCGCCCGCCGAGGCCGCACGGCCGGGTGCGGTCTCGGCTCGGGCGGCGGCCATGGGAGCCTCCGGCGCGACGACCGCGACGACCGCGACGACCGGGGCGGCGGGGGCAGCGGGCACCCGCGCACCCGTCAGGAGATGCACCGTGAAAGTCCTGCGACCCGCGCTGGCGAAGGTGCCGTGGATACTCGCGGCGCTGGCCCTCGCGATCGGCGTGCTGCTGGACCTCATCGCGCCCGAGCCGTACACGGGACTCCCGCTGCTGGCCGCCGCGCCGCTCGTCGCGGGCGCCACGCTCTCCTTCCGCGCCGCGCTCGCCGTCGTGTGTGTCACCTGCGTGGTCTCGGTGGCGGTGGACATCGAACGCCGACGCCCGGCGACGCCCTTGCTCGTCGATCTGGCCGTCGTCGGCTTGATCGGCATACTGGCTCTCGGGGTCAACCGGCTCATCGTGCGGCAGGGGCGGGATCTGGCACTGGCCAGGGATGTCGCGGAGGCAGTCCAGCGGGCGGTGCTCCCGCACCCGCCGCGGGAGGTCGGGCCGCTGGACGTGGCCGCGGGGTATACGGCGGCACAGGCCGAGGCACAGATCGGCGGTGACTTCTACGCGGTGCAGGAGACGCCGTTCGGGGTGCGGATGATCATCGGGGACGTACGGGGCAAGGGCATCGCGGCGGTCGCCGCCGTGTCGGTCGCGATCGGCGCGTTCCGTCAGGAGGCCGAGTACACCCCCACCTTGGTCACGCTGGCGGAACGGATGGACGAAGCGATGGCCAGGGCAGCGGCCCGTGGCGGCCCGGTGATCTCCACGGAGGGCTTCGCCACCGCCGTACTGGCCGAGGTGTCCGCCGACGGCGAGCTGCTGAGCCTGGTGAACCGCGGGCATCCGCCTCCGTACCTGGTGCACGACGGGCAGTTCGTACGGCTCGACCCGACCCTCCCACAGCTGCCTCTCGGGGTGGGACTCGGCGATCTCGCTCCCCCCGGCCCCGTATCCGTCGACACGGTGCGACTACCACCCGGCGCCTCCCTCCTGCTGGTCACCGACGGTGTCACCGAGGCACGCGACCGGCGGGGGATCTTCTACGACCCGGTCCGCTCAGATCGCATGCGCAGGTCGTTCAAAGATCCAGAGACGCTGGTCGACGCCCTCACCAAGGACGTCGGCCGCTGGACCGAGGGCGACCACGAGGACGACATGGCCATCCTGGCCGTCACCCGGCGCCGCCCTTCCCACCCCACCTGACCAGGAAACGTCCCGTCGTGCCTGTTCAGACGCCCGCTGATCCTGACTCGGATCTCAGCTCGGCGAGGACCGCCGCGTGGTCGGACGGCCAAACGCCGTTCACCGCCCGGTCTGCGACGCGGCGGACGGAGTCGACAAAGCCGAGGCCCTCGGGACCCGGCGGCCCGACATGGATGTAGTCGACTCGGACGCTGGGCCCGAAGTCGGCCGCGATGAACGGGTTGGCCGTGTCCCAGGTCGTCGAGGGCTGCGTGGGGTCGGCGTACTCCCAGGCGTCGAAGAAGACCTGGCCGGGGGCGGCGGGTGCCGTTTTGTAGCCGCCGAACAGCCGGACTTCGTCAGAGTCCGGCCAGGCGTTGAAGTCCCCCGTGATCACCGGCGGGAAGGCGGTGCCGGTTCGATGCGCCGCGACGAACTCGGCGAGCACTCTGACCTGTTCGCAGCGCACCGCGGAGGCGTCGACGGCCGAGGTCAGATGTGTGGTGAAGAACGGCACCGGCTGGGAGGGCGCAGCCAGCCGTGCGTACAGGGCGAGACGGCCGTCGTCTTCACCCGGGCCTGCGGGCAGCTGCACCACGTCCTGCTCCGCGAGGGGCCAGCGGCTGAGGATGGCGTTGCCCATGGCGATCGTCGGATCCCCCAGTCTGCGCTGCCAACGGTGTGGTGCCCGAGACGGTGCCCAGGTCCAGTACATGCCGAGGTCGTCCGCCAGCCACTGCGCGAGGTTCTCCACGTCCGAGGCCCACACTTCCTGGAGCCCGACGACATCCGGCCGGAGATCGCGCAGCACGGCGAGTATCGCCTTGCGCCGCTCTTGCCACGCGCCGAAACGCCACCACACGTTCCATGTCAACACACGCATCGTCAGCCGCGCCCTTCCACTCTGCTGTGTCCAAGAATCCGGCTCCCGCGCCCCTGGCCCACCCGCCCCGTGAGCAGGCGATGGTGCAGACAGCGATACCGACCAGGGCGCCATGTCACCGTCCCGCGGAACCGCCGCCTGCGGCACACCCGGCCCGTATGCGCCCGTATGCGCCCGTATGTCGCGGATGGTCCAGGTACATCCGCGCAGCCGCGGTCAGATGTCCTCGGGGTCCAGCTCGAACGTGAAGTAGATGCTCAGTGTGTAGGGCTCGTCCTCATCGTGCGTGAAGTCCCATGACACATCTACCAGGAAGACCTTGTGGTCCCTCACCCACTCATGGGCCTTCCCGAAGGCTTCCGCGGCCGTGGTCGCGGGGAAGAGCTTCCTGGCCATGGGATGCACCTGACTCTCGGCATCCCTGTCGTCGAAACCCTTCGGTACGTCCAGGCAGAGGCCGGGATCGAACTCCATGGACTACGCCCTTCCAGTCGTCCTACCGCTACGAGTCGCCAGAGGCCGGCCCTCTGAGCACGACGCCCGGTAGGACCACCGCACTCCCGGAACGGTTGCTTCTGCCGAACAGCGGCGAGCCGGCAGCCTGACGGTCTGCCCACGGCCGTCGAGGTTCGGCCGTCGAAGGTCGGTCGCAAAGGTCGGCCGTCGAAGGTCGATGCCGACCGGTTGACGATCAGCCGGACGAACCTGGGCCACTAGTTCCGAAGCGGAACCCCAGAGCCCTCGTCAACTCCGTCACCAGGTCCTCCGCGAGCGGGTCCGCCTCGGCCACGAGGACCGCGGCCACCGCATCGGAATCAGGCTCACGGCCGGCTTCTCTCGCCCATGCCACTGCGGGCCCGGCCGCCATCGTGTTCCGCTCGACTATCTCCTCTGGCGCTCCGTAGGAGTCCCGCGCTGTCTGCGGTGACAGCACGCATTCCCACCGCTGCCCCTGCGGGCTCGTCGCCTCCACCGCCACCACATCGCTGTCAAACACATGGGCGACGAGCACCGGAGCCCGGGTCTCTTCGATGAGGGAGTCGGCGGGCCTACCACCACCATGAAGTTGCACCATCTGCCACACACCATCCCGGGCGGACCAGCACATCTCACCGCCTGCCTGGTTCATCGCCGGCAACTCCGTCAGAGGTCTGTCGCTCCGCGCTATCACGAAAGATCCAAAGAATCCCATGAGCGGAGACCATAGGCCGCACCACTGACAGACCCCGCGTTCGGACCGTCGGGGCCGGGTCCGACCGTCGGGCTCGGCTCGGGCCGTCGCGGCCGGTTCGGAGCGTCAGGTCCCGACGGCTCACCCGTTGATCGACGCACCGGCGGAAATTCCCTACCGTGGTGGCCGGAAAGGGCGGAGACTCATCTCATGGCTGACATGGAGTCGTTCCGGGAAGCGGTCACGGCGTGGGCGGCCGGTGGCCCCGGCGACCCCGCGCGCGAACTGGCCGCGCGGCTGCCCGTTCGAGCAGCCGTCCTGCTCGAAGGGCCGAGCGACGCCGCAGCGGTCAGCGCACTGGCCGCGATCCGCGGCCGGGACCTGGCGGCGGAAGGAGTCTGCGTCCTGCCGATGGGCGGCGCGATGAACGTCGGGCGCTTCGCACGCCTCCTCGGGCCACCCGGCCTGGGCCTGCGCCTCACGGGGCTGTGCGACGAGGCGGAGCGTCGCTACTACACCCGCGGCCTGGAGCGGGCCAGTGCGGCACAGCAAGGGTTCTTCGTCTGCGCGGCGGACCTGGAGGACGAACTCATCCGCGCGCTGGGCGTGACACGCGTGGAGGAACTCGTCCGGGCGGAAGGCGACCTGCGCGCCCTGCAGACCTTCCTGCGCCAGCCCGCACAGCAGGACCGCGCCCCACAGCAGCAGTTGCGTCGCTTCTTCGGCACGAAGAAGGGGCGCAAGATCCACTACGGTCGTGCCCTCGTCGAGGCCCTCGCCCCCGACCGCATACCCGCCCCACTCGACGGCCTCCTCACCAGCCTCTGACCGCTGGGCGGTATCCATCTCCCCTCTCCAGTGGTGGGCCAACCAGCGCACATGCCTGGCCCGTCTTCCCGTCAGGGTGACGGCCACCGCCGGCGCGGGCGAGTGGGAGGCCGTGATCCCACCTCCCCTCGACCACGACGCCTACGAAACCCTCAAACAGCTCCTCGACACGGACCCCTGCCTCACCCTTCGCTTCGACGACTCCACCGTCGAAGTCCAAGCTGAGGACTTCGACGACAACGTCGGTCACCTTCGGCTGGCCGCTATCCCCACCTCTTGGCCCTCATTCCTTTTGGGACATGCCGCATCCGGCATCATGGTCGGCAGTCACGGGCAAGGTGAGAGGGCGTGTACTGCAGGTGTCTGGGGTCGAGCAGGCAGCGCTTACGGAGCTGTGGCAACAACGGTGGCCCGACTGCCCACCCGTGGGTCACCAGCTCCGCGGCTCCTACAGGGACGTCTGGGTGCGCTTTCACAGCCTTCCGGAGTCGAAGCGGTACCCGCAGGACGAGAGCGAGTACGCCATCGTCCTGCACCGTTACAACAGCGTCCTCGATGAACTCTTCGCCGGTACGGACGTGTACGTGATCACTCCGGTTTGGACGACCGATCCCGACGTCCCGCCGCATCAACCGGACGCCGGTTACTGGCGGAGTCTGCTGGTGGCGGACGACGTCGACCCAGAGTTCCGCACGTACTACCACCTCTTCGCCTCCAGGCAGCCTTGGCAGCACGGCTGCATCAATGATCTGCTGCGTGACGTCGCCGACGACAAGGTGGCCGATGTCTTGATCACCGACATCCGGCTGCAGCGCATCCACCATCCCTATGACGGTGGCGCTGACGTCTTCCTCGCCACTCCCGAAGAGCGGGACGGGATGCGCGACCGGCACGCCGGCTGGCTTTCCAGCCACCCGGCCGGCCTCTGACCGGCCGGCGTGCTGTTTCTGTCCGCGGCGGAGCCCGGTTCAGGCGGTCAGCCGACGGCAGCAGATGAACGCCGGGCGGTGCGATGCCGGCGAAAGCACAGAGGTGCTCGGCCTTGCGTTCGTAGCGGCGGTGCACCATGCGCAGCCGACAGTACCTCCCGGCACCGGATTCGTTCGCTGCGCGGTCGTCGGTCAGCCGGTGGCGCTGCGTGAGAGGGAGGCGGGCCCGGGGCGGGGGGTGGTCGGCGCGGGGGTGGGTGTCCTCGGCCGGGCTGGATTGTCGTTGCGGGCCTGTTCCAGGGCTCGGGTGAGGTGGATGCGGTACCACATCACCTCGTCGAAATCGTCCGCTGTCAGTACGCGCTCGTAGGCTTCCCGGGCCGCTGGTGTTGCGGTGATGGCCGACGCGAGGGTGGGCCTGAGCCGGCGGAGCAGGGAGCGCTCCAGTGGGTTCTCGGCCACCGAGGCCAGTTCTTCCGGAGGGAGTACGGCGGCGATCACCGCTGCGGACTCCCAGGGGTCCTCGGTCTGGCCCATCAGCTGGCCGACCCTTCGGCTGCGCCACTGGCGCGCCCGCCTGTCCTGTCCGTTCTCGAGCATCACCCGCATCGCGGCGGGGGTGTTGCCGCGCAGCAGATCCGGTTCTCGGTCGGCGAAGTCGGTGACTTCGGAGGCGAGATAGAGCCAGACCACCGCGCCGTAGCGGTTCACATAGAACCGGACGGGTCCGAAGCAGCCGGCTCGGGTCAGCCGCAGGACGCGGCCGGGGCCGACGCCCATCAGGGCCGCGGCCTCGGTCGTGCCGACCGTGCGGACGCGCTCGCGGAGCGCGTCGGGGAAGCCCGGCTCGGCCTGCAGCCGGGCGACCTCCTCCGCCGGGACCCGGCGCCGGCCCGGTGCTCCGGCGCCGCCCGGCCGGCCGTCGCTGCCGGCGGCCGCGATCGTTCGTACTTCTCCGAGCTGGGCGGCGAGCTCGAACTCGCCGGTCCTCAGCTCCAGTTCGCGGGCTGCTCGCCCCATCGCGAGCGTCTGCCGCCCGTCGCACATCACTGTCATGTCGGTTCCCCCGCAACTCGGTCGATCACTGACAGTGACGACCATAGCCGCAGCCAATGACAGTGCGTCAACCTCTCCCGCCGGCCTGTGGATAACTCTCCGGCTGGCGGACCGCGACGCCCAGATGCTCCCCGACGCGATTGACCAACAGGGTCATCTCGTAGGCGATCTGGCCCAGATCGGCGTCGGCGCCGGCCAGCACGCACAGGCAGCTGCCGTCCCCCGCAGCCGTCACGAACAACACCCCGTCGTCAAACTCGATCATGGTCTGGCGTACCCGCCCGACGCCGAAGTGGAGTGCCGAGCCCTTGGCCAGGCTGTGCAGTCCCGAGGCGACGGCCGCGAGGTGCTCGGAGTTCTCCCGCCCCAGCTCCTCGCTCGCACCGGTCACCAGCCCGTCGTTGGAGAGCACCAACGCGTGCCGTACCTTCTCCACCCGTTTGGTCAGGTCGTCCAGCAGCCAGTCGAGTCCGCTGCTCAATGCCATGTGCCGCTTCCTCCCCGTATCCCCGTCCGCGCGCCCGGCCGGACGGCAGGCCCGCGGTCCGTCCGCAGCCTGCCGTGCCAGCCTGTCCCACCTCCGCCGTCTCGGCAAGCGGCCCTGCGGTCCGGCGCGCCACACGGCGCGAGTTCGTGCGGCACCGGGAGGATGCCGGTATGGGACACAAGATGAGCAAGGCCGAGTGGCGGCGGTTCCTCTCCGAAGGCGCCCGCACCGGCAAACTGGCGACCGTACGGGCCGACGGCGGACCGCACATCGCCCCCGTGTGGTTCCTCTTGGACGGCGACGACCTGGTGTTCAACACCGGCGCGGAGACCGTCAAGGGCCGCAATCTGGCCCGCGACGGCAGGGTGGCGCTGTGCGTCGACGACGAACGGCCGCCGTTCTCCTTCGCGGTCGTGCAGGGGTCCGCGGAGATCAGCGACGATCTGCCGGAGGTGCGCGACTGGGCGACCCGGATCGCGGCCCGTTACATGGGCGAGGACCGTGCGGAGGAGTTCGGCGCCCGCAACGGGGTGCCGGGTGAGGTGGTGGTCCGCGTCAAGATCGACAAGGTGGTCGCCGTCGCGGCGCTCGCGGACTGAGGTCCCCCGGCGGCACCGACCCTCCGGCTGTCCGCTCCCGGGCGCGGGGACGCCGCCCGATCGGACCACCGCTCACCCCACCGGCGCCGGCACCCTGGCGGAGTGCCGGCGCCCGGCGTGCTCGACGAGCCGGACCAGGACCTCCTTGCCCGAGTCGCGATCCCTCGCGTCGCAGAGCACGACGGGGGTGCCGCGGTCCAGGTCCAGCGCGCGGGCGACCTCGTCGGCACCGTAGGACCGTGACTCCGCGAAGCAGTTGACGGCCACCAGGAAGGGGATCGCACGGCGCTCGAAGTAGTCGACCGCGGGGAAGCAGTCCTGCAGTCGACGGGTGTCGGCCAGTACCACGGCTCCCAGTGCGCCCTCGGACAGGTCGTCCCACAGGAACCAGAAGCGGTCCTGCCCCGGGGTGCCGAAGAGGTACAGGGAGAGCCCCTGCCTGATGGTGATGCGGCCGAAGTCCATCGCCACCGTGGTGGTGGCCTTCCGCCCGACCGGTCCGGTGTCGTCGACCGCCTCGCCCGCCGCGGTGAGTCCTTCCTCGGTACGCAGTGGGCGGATCTCGCTCACCGCCCCCACCAGGGTGGTCTTGCCCGCGCCGAAGCCGCCCGCGACTAAGATCTTCAGGGTCAACTCGGGGTCGGGGACCGGGGCTGCGCCGTCCGGGGCCCCTAGTGCGGCGTTCATCGGCCGTCTCCTCCAGGATGCAGGTCCTGCGCGTCACGGGGTATACGGATGCATGGCTCGACGAGGGGAGCCTTCGGCGGCAGAGCGCCGCGCGAATCCATGGCGAGGACCGTACCCGGCGCGGAGCGGGATTTCCGCCGGTTCGCCAAAGCCGTCGTCTTCTTCGATCAAGAATCCCACCGACCCTGATTTCCATGGTAGTTGGGTCGTACGTTCGTTCCCCGCGGCACTCGCCCATGGGAGATCATGTCCCCCATGACGCAACAACAGGAACGCGAGGAGCTCGGACCGCCCGCCGCCGCGAACACCTCGGCCGGCTCCGTGGAACGCAACGGCATCGATCCGGTACCGGACAGCGAGCGGCACGGCACGCCCCGGTCCCTGTTCTGGCCCTGGGCCGCATCGGGGCTGTCACTGCTGGGCATCGCCTACGGGATCTACCTGATGGGCCTCGGCCTGAGTCCCTGGCAAGCGATCGCCACCGGGGCGCTCGGTTATGTGCTCTCGTTCCTGCTGGTGGGGCTGGTCTCGGTCGCCGGTGCCCGTACGGGCGCGCCCACCATGGCGATCGGCCGGGCGTCCTTCGGGCTGCAGGGCAACAAGCTGCCCACCTTATTCAGTTATGTCTCCAACGTCGGCTGGGAGACCGTGCTCGTCGCGCTCTCCTCCCTGGGTGGCGCGGTGATCCTGGCGCGGGTCGCGCCGGGCACCTTCGCCCACGCCGACGGGCGGACGCCGACCACGGCGGCGCAGGCGGTCTGCTTCGCGGTGACCGCGGTCGCGGTGGTGGTCGTCGGCATCTACGGGCACGCGCTGATCATGAAGGTGCAGAAGTATCTGACCTGGGCCATCACCGCATTGACCGTGGTGTACATGGTGCTGATGGCCGACCGCGTCGAGTGGTCCGCCCTGGGGGACGGCCGGTCGGGCGGCCTCGGCACGTTCGTCGGCGGCGTAGTGTTCGCGATGACGCTCCTGGGGCTGGGCTGGGTCAACTGCGGTGCGGACTACAGCCGTTATCTGCCGCGTCACAGCAGTGGGCGGGCCATCACCGGGTGGACCACCCTGGGCGGAGTGCTGCCCCCGCTGGTGCTGCTGGTCTTCGGTGTGCTGCTGAACGCCGGTGATCCCCAGCTCGCCGAGGCCGCGACCGCCGACCCGGTGAGCGCCCTCGCGGCGGAGCTGCCGACCTGGTTCCTGGTGCCGTATCTGCTGACCGCCATCGGGGGCTTCGCCTCCGGGGCGATCATGGACATCTACAGCTCGGGCATGTCGATGCTGGCGCTGGGCATTCCCGTCCGCCGGCACCTCGCGGTCCTGGTGGACGGTGTGCTGATGGCCGTCGGCGGCTGGTACGTCCTGTTCGTCTCGCCCAGCTTCTTCGCCACGTTCCAGGCGTTCCTGTCGATCATCGGGGTGGCGATGGCCGCCTGGACGGCGGTCTTCCTGGTGGAGCAGTGGCGCCGCCGCCACACCGGTTTCGACCTGCGAAACGTACGGTCCCTGGGCTGGCCGGCGGTGCTCTCGCTGATCGTCGCCACCGTCGTCGGGCTGGGCCTGATCACCTCGGCGGACCCGCACATCGCCCGGGCCGTAGGCTTTCTGCTGACCGACAGCGCCGCGAAGGGCACTCTGGGCGCCATGAACCTCGGCGTCGTGGTGGCGCTGGCCGTCGCCGGCGTCCTGTACGCCGTCACCGCCCCTCTCGCCGCCCGACGCACCGCGCCCGAAGGAACACCATGACCGACCACCACGCCGACCGGCCGCACGAGGTCCGGGCGTTCTTCGCGGCCCGCGCCGCCGGCTGGGACGCCAAGTTCCCCCACGACGCTCCCGCCTATGCGGCGGGCGTCGCCGCACTGGGCCTGCAGGAGGGCGACCGGGTGCTGGACGCCGGCTGCGGCACCGGGCGTGCGCTGCCGGCGCTGCGGGAGGCCGTGGGGCCGCGCGGCGCGGTGCTGGGCGCGGACCTCACCCCCGAGATGCTGCGGGCCGCCGTACGGGCCGGGCGCGACCGGCATGCGGCGCTGCTGCTCGCGGACGCGGCCCGGCTTCCGCTGCCCGCGGCCTGCCTGGACGCGGTCTTCGCCGCCGGCCTGATCTCCCATCTGCCGGACTCGGCCGGTGGGCTCGGCGAACTGGCCAGGGTCGTACGCCCCGGTGGCCGGCTCGCCCTCTTCCACCCCATCGGGCGGGCCGCCCTCGCCGCGCGCAAGGGCCGCCCGCTCACCCCCGACGACCTCCGGGCCGAGCCGAATCTGGGTCCCCTCCTGGCCGGGGTCGGCTGGGACCTGACCCGGTACGAGGACAAGGACGACCGCTATCTGGCGCTGGCGGTCCGCCGGGGCTGAGCCCGGCCACCGGGGTTGAGCCCGGAGACCAGGGCCGAGCCCGGCCACCGGGCGGCCCGTGGTTCAGGACGCCGCCGGGTCCTCTCCGTGGGGAACCGGGCAGCCGCCGGTGCGGCGAGAGGCGGCGGGGAAGGTGCCCAGTTCGGCCACCCGGAAGCCGTTCGGATAGCCCTTGATCTCGGGATTCTGGCGGGCGTAGTGCGGGGTGCGGCGGGGCGGCAGCAGCCGTACGGCCTTGGCGCGCAGCTTCAGGGCGCCGCGTACGGCCTTTTGGACCGCCGGTTTGGGCCGGTCGTAGCGGAAGGCGGCCAGCAGCGTGTCGTCCAGGAGGGCCTTGCTCGCGCCGCGCACCACCGGGGCGAGCGGTCCGTACCAGCCCGCCATCAGGTCCAAGGTGGCGTCCGACACCCGTCGGGCGCCCTCGTCCCAGCCGAAGTGCGCCGCCTCGTAGGCGTCGAGGCACCGCTCGAAGTCCTCGTAGGTCTGCGGGAGTTCGGCGATGCCCATATGGCTGCCGAGGGTGCGGTAGTAGGCGGCGACGGCACGCTGTTCATGCCGGGTCAGGCGCCGCCAGCCGTACGCGTCGAGCCAGCGCTTGGGCACCACCACGAAGGTGCACAGGACATAGCGCATGTCGTCGTTGGTGATGTCGTAGCGGCGGTGCATCTGGTTGATACGGCGGATCGCCGTCCGGCCGTCCTCGCCGTCGAAGCCGTGCTCCAGGACGGCGTCCAGAAGGAGGGCGGTGTCGTCATAGCGCTTCTGGGTGCGGTCCGTCAGCTCGGCCGTTCGTGCCAGTAACCGGCCGATGCTGGGCACGGCGTAGGTGCGGTACAGCGCGAGTTCCAGGGCCCGGGTGATGTCCCAGGGAAACTCGTGCGTCGCGATGATGCGGTAGATCCGCAGGAAGTCGCGCTCCGGGTCGAGCCGCCGGATCTCCTTGAGCCAGTCGTAGCGCCGCACCTGGCACCTGTCCCTTCGATCGCCGAAAGGGCAATTTTAGGGGTGGGCAGGCGGGTTGAAGGATGGCGACGGCCGCCAGATTGCGGCGGCGCATGGCCGGATTCCGTCGCCTCAGGAGCCGGATTCCACCGCCTCAGGAGATCGCCGTAGGGTCCGCCACGGCCAGCGCCCGCCGCACCGGCATACCGGTGCGCCCGGCCAGCGCGAGCCGCTCACGGACCTCGCGCGGGGTGCGCGGGCGGTAGCCGGGGCCCGTACCGCAGCAGCCGCCGTGGAACGTCAGGCCCGCGCGCAGTACCGCCTCCAGAGCGCGCCAGCCCGCCACGTCCCGCCGCTTGGGGACCGCCAGATCGGCGCCCGCGTCGATCAGCTCGCCGCGGCACTGCGGGCAGTGTCCGGGGCCGGGCCCGGTCGGTGTCCTCTTCCACGCGGTCCGGCAGCTCAGGCACACGAAGTGCATCCGGCGGCTGTAGAAACACATAGGCGCAGCGTAGGGCTGGTGACAAGCCGCTACCAACCCCATTAGGGTGCGCCGACGTACTGAGCCACGGACCGGGATGGGGAGGCCTCGTGCCCACGACCGAGAGCGCCGACAACGACCAGTTGTTCGTGCTGACGGCGGTGCTGCTGACGCCCGCGCAGTTCCCGAGCGTGCTCGGTGACGACTACCCCGAGGTGTGCGCGGGCCTCGGCCTGGAACCGTACGCGGAGGGCTATGGGCTGGTCCTCGGCCAGGACGGCTCCGGCGCGCGCTGGACGGTGGCGACGGAGGACGTGTCGCTGGTGGCCTGCGCGATCGCGGCCTGGGACTGCGGTATGGAGTACGACCTCTCGCCCGGGGAGAGCAGCATCGTCGCCGCGCTTCCCGGTTGGCCGCTGGCCCTCGCCGTGTCGGCGCCGGGCGTGCCGCAGCCGCACGACCCCCCGCCGGAGGAGGGTGATCCGGCGCCGCTCGCCCCACCGGACGCCGCGGAGTGGGGCCCCGCCCAACGGCGGCTCGGTGCGGACGAGATCGCGATGCAGTGGGCGGCGTGGCGCGAGCAGGTGGATGGCGACGTCAGCTTCGCCGCACCGGGGGACGAGGCCCACGAGGGCGTACGGCGGGTGCTGGAGGAGGCCCGTGGCTATGTGGCCGATCCGCCGCCTCCGGGCCGGGTGCGGTCGTCGTTCGCGGCCGGGGAGGCCCGGACGCTGCGGGTCGACGGGCCCGGCTGGAGCATGGTCGCGCGCACCGACGACATCGCGTTCGTGCTGCTGGACGAGGAGCCGGGCGAGGTGCACCCCGTGGGCCGGGGGCCGGAGCTGCCCGGTCTGCTGGCGTCGCTCGACGAACTGGCGGCGCGGCCGGTCTGAGCGCAGTCGCACGGGCCCCCGCGGACCGCGGCGGGGGCCCGTCGGCTCAGCGACCGAGCTGCTTGCGACCGACCCGGCGCAGGCGGCGGCGCTGGGAGGAGTCGAGGGTCAGATACGCGACGGCCGGGACGCCGACCATGACCAATACGGCCGCCCAGAAGGGCAGCAGCCACAGCAGGATCACTCCCACCGCAACGCCGCCGATCGCGACCTTCGCCTGTGTGGACATCCTTCACGCCCCTTTCGCGGCGCCCGCCGCACTCTGTGTACTCCATTGAACGCCGTTTCGACGCCGCAGGTTCCCTGCACGGCGCCGCCGTGCTGTACCCTCGGGCGCTTCAGGCGCCATTAGTCAAACTTGAGGAGTCCCGGACCCAGTGCCCTCCCTCCCCACGGTCACCCCGGCTCGGCCCGCCGAGCTCGCCCGCTGTGCGGCGGTCTTTCTGCCGTCGGATCCGCCACGAGCCGGGCGGGTCGCCTTCTGGCGCCCCGACGGCGAGCCCGTCGCCGACACACCGCACGACCGGCTGGGCGTCGCCCTGCCCGGCGAGGACGGTGCGGTCGAGGTGTGCGAGGTCCCCGCCCTGGTGCTGCCCGTCGCCGACGCGCTGCCCGTGCTCACGCGCGCCCGGTCCGCCCGGGGCACCCATCCGGCGGCGGCCTTCTGGGGGGCCGCGGCCGTGCTGGCGCTCCAGTTGGCGGCTCGCGGACGGCTGCTGCCAGGGGTGAGCCCCGAGGGGTTCGACGCCTGGCGGGCGGGTCCGCTCGATCCGGGGGACGTCGGGCGGCTGCGTGATCTCGCGGCCGCGATGCCGCCGTACGCGCACGCGGTCCCCCTTGCGGACAGCGACCCGGTGGCGCTGCCCGACCCCGAGTGGCAACTACGGGCCTTCCTCGACGCGGTGGCGGACGGGCTGCCGCGCTCCCCCGCCGCGGCGCTGGTCACCGGCGCGCCGGCCTTCGCGGCGGCCGCGCCGAGTCACGTCCCCGAGCAGCGCGCCTGGGCCGCGGACGTCGCCGCCGGCCATGACGCGGGCGTACGGGTCTCCCTGCGGGTGGAGGTCGAGGGGGTGGACGGCCCCGGTGGTCAGGACGCCTCGCTGCCCCCTGGGGACACCGATTCCTCCCCCTCCTTCACCGCCGTGCTGCAGCTGCACAGCCTCACCGACCCGACGCTGGTCGCGGACGCCGCCGAGGTGTGGGTGGGGACCTCGCCGGCGGGGCAGGCGTTCGGGCCTCGGGCACGGATGGACACGCTGCTGACGCTGCGCCGCGCGGCCGGTGCCTGGGCTCCGCTCACCCCCCTGTTGTCCGCGGCGGTGCCCGACGTGCTCCAGCTCGCCGACGAGGAGGTCGCCGAGCTGCTCGGGCCGGCCTCGCGGGCGCTGGCCGCCGCCGGAGTGCAGGTCCACTGGCCGAAGGCGCTGGCACGCACCCTGACCAGCCGGGCCGTGGTGGGGCCGCCCGACGCGGCGGACGGCACCGGCCCGGACGCGCCGGAGTCGGCGCTGCCGTCCTTGCTGTCGGCGAACGCGCTGCTGTCGTTCAGCTGGCGGTTCGCGGTGGGCGACCAGGAGATCGGCAGGGCGGAGCTGGACCGGCTCGCCGAGGCGGGGCGGCCGCTGGTCCGGCTGCGCGGCCAGTGGGCGCTGATCGACCCGGAGGCCGTACGGGCCGCCCGCGACCGCCGGGACCACAAGGTCACCCCGCTCGACGCGCTCGGCGCCGCGCTCACCGGCAGTGCCGAGGACCCGGCCGGCGGCCGGGTGGAGGTGCAGGCCTCGGGCTGGCTCGCCCGGTTGCGCGACCGGCTCGCCGACCCCGAGGGCGCCGACGGCTCCCCGGTCCGGCAACCCGCGGCGCTCACCGCGACCCTGCGCGACTACCAGCTGCGCGGTCTCGGCTGGCTGCACCGGATGACGTCGCTGGGGCTGGGCGCCTGTCTCGCCGACGACATGGGGCTCGGCAAGACGATCACGCTGATCGCGCTGCATCTGCACCGGCAGCAGGAACGTGCGTCCGCCGGTCCGACGCTGGTGGTCTGCCCCACCTCCCTCATGGGCAACTGGCAGCGGGAGATCGAGAAGTTCGCACCGGGCACACCGGTGCGCCGCTTCCACGCCGGGCGGCGCAGCCTGGGCTCCCTGGTGGAGGGCGAGTTCGTCCTGACCACGTACGGGACGATGCGCCTGGATGCCGCGAGGCTCGCGGAGGTGGACTGGGGGCTGGTCGTCGCCGACGAGGCGCAGCACGTCAAGAATCCCTTCTCCGCGACCGCCAAGGCGCTGCGGACCCTTCCCGCCAAGGCCCGGGTGGCGCTGACCGGCACCCCGGTGGAGAACAACCTGTCGGAGCTGTGGGCGATCCTCGACTGGACGACGCCCGGCCTCCTGGGGCCGCTCGGCCGGTTCCGTACGCGGTATGCGCAGGCCGTCGAGGGCGGCGTGGCGGCGTCCGCGGAGGCGGGCGCGGCGGCCGAGCGGCTGGCCCGGGTGGTGCGGCCCTTCCTGCTGCGCCGCCGCAAGTCCGATCCCGGGATCGCGCCGGAGCTGCCGCCCAAGACGGAGACCGACCGTGCGGTGGCAGTGACCAGGGAGCAGGCCGGGCTGTACGAGGCTGTGGTGCGCGAGGGGCTCGACGAGATCTCCGGGACGGACGGGTTCACCCGCCGCGGGTTGGTCGTCAAACTGCTCACCTCGCTCAAGCAGATCTGCAACCACCCCGCGCAGTATCTGAAGGAGTACGGCCCCAAGGACGGCGCGGCGGCCGCCGCGGCCGTCACGGTCTCCGGGCGCTCGGGGAAGGTCGAGCTGCTGGACGAGCTGCTCGACACCCTCCTGTCCGAGGGCGCGAGTGTGCTGGTGTTCACGCAGTACGTGCAGATGGCGCGGCTGCTGGAGGCCCATCTGGCGGCTCGGGGGGTGCCCACGCAACTGCTGCACGGCGGGACGCCGGTGGCCCGGCGCGAGGAGATGGTGCGGCGGTTCCAGGACGGTGCGGCGCCGGTGTTTCTGCTGTCGCTGAAGGCGGCCGGTACCGGGCTGAACCTCACCCGGGCCTCGCATGTCGTGCACTTCGACCGCTGGTGGAACCCGGCCGTCGAGGCGCAGGCCACCGACCGTGCGTACCGCATCGGGCAGACCCAGCCGGTGCAGGTGCACCGGTTCGTCACGGAGGGCACGATCGAGGACCGGATCGCCGAAATGCTCTGCCGTAAGCAGCGGTTGGCGGACGCGGTCCTGGGATCCGGCGAGGCCGCGCTGACCGAACTCACCGACGCCGAGCTGGCGGACCTGGTCGCACTGCGAGGGAGCGAGCGATGAACACACCCGGGAACGACACGGCGGGGTACTCGGACGGGGCCGCGGCGGCCGCCCCCGAGCGGACGTTCGCCGCGCTGCCGGTGACGCGCGGCCGGTCCTTCGCGCGGAGTTGGTGGGGACAGGCGTGGCTCAAGGCGCTGGAGGACTCCGCGCTCGACGGCGAGCAGGTCAAACGGGGACGGCGGCATGCGCGGGCCGGTGCGGTCGGCGCGGTGTCGGTACGCCCCGGGCGGATCACCGCGCTGGTCCAGGACCGCGAC
The DNA here is from genome assembly GCF_042749045.1 of Streptomyces sp. NPDC059008. Lineage (NCBI taxonomy): Bacteria > Bacillati > Actinomycetota > Actinomycetes > Kitasatosporales > Streptomycetaceae > Streptomyces > Streptomyces sp. NPDC059008. Next base: position 54,447 of record NZ_JBHYJC010000009.1, read on the forward strand.
CACACGCGCCACCGGTCCGACGTCCTGCTGCAGCGGTTGAGCGCGGCCGACTGGGACCGCTTCCTGGACCTGGTCGCGGACCGGGCCGGGCATATCGCGGCGCTGCTGGACCGGGACATGCCGCCGGTCCTGGTCGAGGACGCGGCCGCCGCCGGGATCGAACTCCTGCCGGGCATCGGCGACCTGGAGTCGGAGTGCGGCTGCGGGGCGTGGGACCACTGTGCGCATTCGGCGGCGCTGTGCTATCAGGTGGCGCGGCTGCTGGACGAGGACCCGTTCGTGCTGCTGCTGTTGCGCGGCCGGGGCGAGCGGGAGCTGCTCGACGAGCTGCAGGCGCGCAGCGCGTCACGGGCGGCGGTGCCCGTGGGCGAGGACGCGCCGGCCGCCGAGCCGGGCGCGGGCGGGGTGCCGGCCACCGAGGCGTACGCGGCGCGCGACATCCTGCCGCCGCTGCCCGCGCCACCGCCGCCGGTCGACACCCCGGGCGCCGCACCGGCGCTCGGCGGCGGCACCCCGCCCGCGCCCGGAGTGACGGTGGCCGCACTGGAGTTGCTGATCGAGGACACCGCGGCGCGCGCCCAGCGGCTGCTCGCGGACGCGCTCGGCGCCGGGCACCCGGACAGTGTGCCGCCGCCCCCTCTGACGCCCGCCCAGGACGCGGTGCGCATGGCGGCGAGGGGTCCCGGAGAGGAGATATCGGCGCGGCTGGCGGCCGGTTCGGGGCGCGATCCGCGGGGTCTGGCACTGGCCGTACGGGCCTGGGAGTTGGGTGGCGCCGCCGGGCTCGCGGTCTTGGAGGAGGAGTGGACACCAGAGCCGGCGGCGCTGGCGCGGGCGGCCGGCCGGCTCGCGGCCGCCTGGGGGGACGGCGAGACCCGGCCGCGGCTGCGGGCCGCCGGCAACCGCTGGACGGTGGTCGGCGGCGATGCCCAGCTGCGCTACGGGCGGGACGGCCGCTGGTGGCCGTATCGCAGGGAGGGCGGGCGGTGGGTGCCCGCGGGCCCGGCCACGGACGATCCGGCGGGCGCGCTCGCGGGGCTGTCGGCGCAGGAGTGAGCGGTCCAGGGGCGGCGTGACCACGGGCCGGGGGCGATCACCGGCCCCGTCTGGCCGGCCCGATCCGCCCCATCCGGCTGCGCCGTGCCCCCGGCCGTGATTCGCTGAGCCCACCCCCCGCCAGGCAAGTCGCCCGCAGCAGGAGGACCAGTGACCGGTACTTCGCAGCACGCGCCGCAGCAGCCGACTCACGGACAGCCGCAACGGACCGCCGACGACACGCACCGCGCACCGCACCCCCCTGGCCACCCGCACCCCCGCCTCCGGTACTACGAGGACCGCTCGCCGGGCAGCGGAGCGCTGCCGCCGCGCGCCTGGTACGCGAGATCGGACGCCGTCCGGCTGTCGCTGCACGGCACCTGGCGGTTCCGGCTGTCGGCGCGCGCCGACGCCGAGGACGACGCGTTCGCCCGCCCGGACTTCGACGACGCCCAGTGGCAGCAGCTGCGGGTGCCGGGCACCTGGGCGCTCAAGGGATTCGGCGCGCCCGCGTACACCAACACCGCCTACCCCTTTCCGGTCGACCCGCCGAGGCTGCCGGACGAGAACCCCACCGGCGACCACCGGCACGTCTTCGATCTGCCCGACGGCTGGGACGAGGGGCCCGCGGTGCTGCACTTCGGCGGGGTGGAGTCCTGCGCCCGGGTGTGGCTCAACGGGCGGGAGCTGGGGCACTTCAAGGGCAGCCGGCTGCCGCACGAGTTCGAGGTCGGACATCTGCTGCGGCCGCGCCGCAACGTGCTGGCGGTGCGGGTCCACCAGTGGTCGTCGGGCAGCTATCTGGAGGACCAGGACCAGTGGTGGCTGCCGGGCATCTTCCGGAACGTGTCGGTCCACCGCCGTCCCGAGGGCTCGGTCCTCGACCACTTCGTGCACGCCGGGTTCGACCACGTCACCGGGCGGGGCACACTGCGCGTGGAGTGCGAGCCCGGCGGGCGGGTGACCGTACCGGAACTGGGGCTCGATCTGGCGACCGGACAGAGCGCGACGGTCCCGGTGCGCCCCTGGACCGCCGAGGAGCCGCACCTCTACGACGGGGAGCTGGTCACCGCCGGCGAGCGGGTCCCGCTGCGGATCGGGTTCCGTACGGTCCGGGTCGAGGACGGACTGCTGAAGGTCAACGGCCACCGGATCCTGCTGCGCGGCGTCAACCGCCATGAGTTCCACCCGCTCTACGGGCGCACCGTCGGCCCGGAGACGATGCGCCGGGATCTGCTGCTGATGAAGCGGCACAACATCAACGCGGTGCGCACCAGCCACTATCCGCCGCATCCGGCGTTCCTCGACCTCTGCGACGAGCTGGGCATGTGGGTCGTCGACGAGTGCGATCTGGAGACGCACGGCTTCGCCCAGCAGGGCTGGCGGGACAACCCGGTCGACGACGAGCGCTGGGAGCCGGCCCTGCTCGACCGGGCCCGCCGGATGGTCGAGCGGGACAAGAACCACCCCAGCGTGGTGCTGTGGTCGCTGGGCAACGAGTGCGGGACGGGCCGCGGGCTCTCCGCGATGGCCTCCTGGATGCGCGAACGCGACCCGTCCCGCCCGCTGCACTACGAGGGCGACCGCAGCTGCGCCGACACCGACGTCTACTCCCGGATGTACGCCGACCACGCCGAGGTGGAGCGCATCGGGCAGCGCGCCGAGGAGCCGCTGGCCGATCCGGACCTCGACGCCCGGCGGCGTGGACTGCCCTTCCTGCTCTGCGAGTACGCGCACGCGATGGGCAACGGGCCGGGCGGGCTGAGCGAGTACCAGCGGCTGTTCGAGACCTACCCGCGCTGCCAGGGCGGTTTCGTGTGGGAGTGGATCGATCACGGGCTGCGGCAGCGGACACCGGACGGTGCGGTGTTCCACGCCTACGGCGGCGACTTCGGTGAGGAGCTGCACGACGGGAACTTCGTCTGCGACGGGCTGGTCTTCCCCGACCGGGCGCCCTCACCGGGCCTGATCGAGTTCAAGAAGGTCGTCGAGCCGGTGCGGATCGAGGGCGAGGCCGCGGGCGACGGCCCGGCGGACGCGGTCCGGATCACCAATCTGCACGACTTCGCCGGCCTGGGGCACCTGGCCTTCCTCTGGCGGTACGAGGTGGAGGGCGAGGTGCGCGGACACGGGCGGCTGGAGGTGCCGGCGCTGGCGCCGGGCGAGTCGGCCGTGGTGGCGCTGCCGGAGGCGCCGGCCGAGAAGCGGGAGGGGGAGGCCGTCTGGACGGTGCGGGCGGTGCTGGACGAGGACGCCGCATGGGCGCCGGCCGGGCACGAGATCGGCTGGGGCCAGGTGCCGGCCGGCCGGCGCCCCGTCGCCGCTCTCCCGGCGGCCACCGCCAGGCCGCGCCGCGGTGAGGGCAATGTGATCCTCCTCGGTCCGGGGACCTTCGACGCCACCACGGGGGCGCTCGGCTATCTGGACGGTGTACAGCTCCGCGGCCCCCGGCTGGACGTCTGGCGGGCGCCGACCGACAACGACGAGGCCGCGCCCTGGCAGCCGGGGCCGCGGCCGGCGACCGAGTGGCGGCGGCTCGGTCTGCACCGGATGCGGCACCGCGTCGACGCCGTCGAGTCCGGCCCGCAGGCCCTGGTGGTCCGTACCCGGGTCGCGCCGGCCGGGTCGCCCCTGGCGCTGCGCACGGTCTACCGGTGGAGCGCCCACCGCGAGGCGCTGCGGCTGGAGTTGACCGTCGATCCCGAGGGCGACTGGCCGGTCGCGCTGCCGAGGCTCGGGGTGCGGATGTCGGTGAGCGGCAGCCTGGGGTTCGCGGAGTGGTTCGGCGGCGGGCCCGGCGAGGGCTATCCGGACACCCGGCAGGCCGCACGGCTCGGCCGCTGGACGATGCCGGTGGACGCGCTGCAGACGCCGTACGTCCGACCGCAGGAGAACGGTGCGCGGCCCGGGGTGCGCTGGGTGCGGCTGACCCGTACGGACGGCTCGGGCCTGCGCATCGAGGGCGACCCGGACTTCTCCTTCTCCGCCCGTCGGTGGACCGACGAGGAGCTGACCGCGGCCCGGCACACCACGGACCTGCGGCCCGGTGAGGACCTCTGGCTGCATCTCGACCACGCCCAGCACGGCATCGGCAGCCAGTCGTGCGGGCCGGGAGTGCTGCCGCGGCACCGGCTGGAGGCGGCCCCGGCGCGGTTCTCGTTCGTGTTCTCGTCGCTGCGCCGAGCGTCACTGCGCTGAGCCCGCGGGGCGCCGGGGCGAGGCGCCGGCCGCCGGCGGTGTCAGCGGCCGGCGCTACGATCCGAAGGGAGAGCGGACGACCGGCGCACCGGGCCGGGAATCCGGCGGGCCGGGCGGGAGAGCGCCCGGCCGGCACCGCGCATCGAGAGGCTTCGCACCATGGTCAGCACCTCCCCTTCGCTCGCCGACGCGCTCGCCGCGGGGCCGGTCGTCCTCGACGGCGGGTTGTCCAATCAGCTGGAGGCCGCCGGGGCCGACCTCAGCGACGCGCTGTGGTCGGCCCGGCTGCTGGCCGAGGAGCCGCAGGCCGTCGTGCGGGCGCATCTGGCGTACTACCAGGCCGGGGCGCAGGTCGCGATCACCTCCAGCTATCAGGCGACGTTCGAGGGCTTCGCGCGGCGCGGCATCGCCGAGGAGCAGGCCGCGGAGCTGCTGCGCCGGAGTGTGGAGCTGGCCCGCGAGGCGGCCGGGCTGGCGCAGGCCGGCGGGATCGCCGGGCCGCTGTATGTGGCCGCGTCGGCGGGTCCGTACGGGGCGATGCTGGCGGACGGCTCCGAATACCGCGGCCGCTACGGCCTGTCGGTGGCGGAGCTGGAGCGGTTCCACCGGCCGCGCCTTGAGGTGCTGGCCGCGGCGCGACCCGACGTGCTGGCGCTGGAGACCGTGCCGGACGCCGACGAGGCCCGGGCGCTGCTGCGGGCGGTCCGCGGGCTCGGGGTGCCGGCCTATCTGTCGTACAGCGTCGCGGGTGACCGCACCCGGGCCGGGCAGCCGCTGACCGAGGCGTTCGCGGTGGCCGCCGACGCGGACGAGGTCATCGCGGTGGGGGTGAACTGCTGCGCGCCCGACGACGCGGACCGGGCGGTGCGGACGGCCACGCGGGTCACCGGCAAGCCGGTGGTGGTCTACCCCAACAGCGGGGAGAGCTGGGACGCCGAGGCGCGGGCGTGGTACGGCAACCCGGCGTTCGGCGCGGAGCGGGTCGCCGGCTGGGCGGCGGACGGCGCCCGGCTGATCGGCGGCTGCTGCCGGGTGGGGCCGGATGTCATCGCCGGGCTGGCGGCCGGTCTGGGCCGCTGAGGGGCGGCCGCAAAAAGCGGGACCGTCGGTCGGTTCGGACGCGTACGCGGGTCGAAGGCGTTACACAGACGCAACCGAAGCAGCGGCGACAGCCCTGCTGGTGGGTGGCAGTATGCAGGCCACATCGCAGCACGCACCACATGGATGATCTTCGTCACGCACTGGAGGACCGGTGTCCGCTCGCTCAGCGTTGCCTGTCATAGCCGTTGCCGCGGCCGTCGCCGTCCTGGCGGGGTGCACCAGCACCAAGTCCGACGGGAAGAAGGGTTCCGGCGGCCTGGAGTTGGTCTCCTCCGGCACTCTCAAGACCTGCACCCACCTTCCGTACGCGCCGTTCCAGGTGAAGAAGGACGGCAAGGTCGTCGGGTTCGACGTGGACCTGGTGGATCTGGTCGCCAAGGATCTGGGCGTCAAGCAGGAGATCGTCAACACGCCCTTCGAAGGCATCGAGACCGGTCAGGACTTCACCGTCCGCAAGTGTGATCTGGCCGCGGCCGGCATGACGATCACGCCGGCCCGCGACAAGGTGATGGATTTCTCCGACCCCTATTTCAACGCCACCCAGGCGCTCTTGACCAAGAAGGGCAAGGCCTACAAGAAGGTCGAGGACCTCAAGGGCAAGAAGCTCGGCTATCAGAAGGCCACCACCGGCGGGATCTACGCCAAGGAGCACGGCAAGGGCGTCGAGCTGGTGGAGTTCGAGGATCTGGGGCTGCTGCTGACCGCGGTGAAGTCCGGCCAGGTCGATGCCGGTATCAACGACAACGGTGTGCTCTTCGACTATGTGAAGCAGAACGCGGACACCGAGGTCACCGCGGAATTCAACACCGGTGAGCACTACGGAATCGGCGTGCGCACCGGCAACGACGCCCTGCGCAAGAAGATCAACGAGGCCATCAAGAAGGCGAAGTCCGACGGAAGTTACGACCGGATCTACAAGAAGTGGTTCGGCACCACTCCGCAGAGCTGAGGCCGGTCCTGATGCCCCTGTCCAAAAGACGGCGCGCGCGGCTGATCCGCGGCGTGCAGTACGGCGTCCTGGTGGTCGCCGTGGTGGTCATCGCGCTGGTCGCCGACTGGCACCAGCTGCGGTCGGCGTTCTTCGACGTCGAGGTCGCCAAGGCGCTGTTCCCCGAGATCATCACCACGGCGCTGGTCAACACCGTCATCTACACCCTGCTCGGATTCGGGTTCGGCCTCGCGCTCGGCCTGATACTGGCGCTGATGCGGCTGTCGTCGGTGCCGCCGTACCGCTGGATCGCCATCACCTATATCGAGTTCTTCCGCGGAATCCCGGCGCTGCTGGTGTTCATCGCGCTGGGCTTCGGTGTTCCGCTGGCCTTCGAGGTCGCGCTCGATATGAACGTGACGGTGATGCTGTCCCTCGGCCTGGTGGGCGCCGCGTATATGGCGGAGACCATCCGGGCGGGAATCCAGGCGGTGCCCAAGGGCCAGACGGAGGCGGCGCGTTCGCTGGGGATGTCGCACGGCCGGGCGATGGTGTCGATCGTCATTCCGCAGGCGTTCCGCATCGTGCTGCCGCCGCTGACCAACGAACTGATCCTGCTGACGAAGGATTCCTCGCTGGTCTATCTGCTGGGACTGGCGCTCCATCAGTTCGAGCTGGCCAACTTCGGCCGGGACGCGCTCAATGAGCACAAGAGCCTGACCCCGATCCTGATCGCCGGGCTGCTCTACCTCGTGATCACCCTCCCGCTCGGCCAGCTGGTCCGGCGGCTGGAAGCCCGTACGGCGAAGGCCAGGTGAACTGCATGACGACGGACCGGGCGGCCGCGTCCGCCGAGGACGCGAAGGCCATCGACGTACAGGGCCTGCGCAAGGCGTTCGGCGAGCTGGAGGTGCTGCGCGGGGTCGACTTCTCGGTGGCGCGCGGAGAGGTGGTGTGCGTCATCGGTCCCTCCGGTTCCGGGAAGTCGACGCTGCTGCGCTGCGTGAACCTGCTGGAGGAGCCCAGCGCGGGACGGGTCACGGTGGCCGGGACCGATGTCACCGACCCGGACGTGGACATCGATCTGGTCCGGCGGCGGATCGGGATGGTCTTCCAGGCCTTCAACCTCTTTCCGCATCTGACCGCGCTGGAGAACCTGACGATCGCTCAGCGGCGGGTGCTGCGCCGCGACCGCGCCGACGCGGAGCGGATCGCCCGCGCCAACCTGGAGCGGGTCGGGCTGAGCGACAAGGCGGCGGCCTATCCGGCGCAGCTGTCGGGCGGGCAGCAGCAGCGGGTGGCGATCGCCCGCGCGCTGTCCATGGAACCGGAGCTGATGCTCTTCGACGAGCCGACCTCGGCCCTCGATCCCGAGCTCGTCGGCGATGTGCTGGCGGTGATGCGCGGGCTGGCGCGGGAGGGCATGACGATGCTGGTCGTCACCCATGAGATGAGCTTCGCCCGGGAGGTCGCCGACCGGGTGGTGTTCATGGACGGCGGGGTGATCGTCGAGGAGGGCACTCCGGAGCAGGTGGTGGGCGCTCCCCGGCACGAGCGGACCCGGACGTTCCTGGCGCGGGTGCTGGATCCGGCGGCCGCCGAGATGGGCGAGGTCGCGGACCCGGGCGGGGACGCGGCGGTCGAACAGGTCTGACCGGTCAGGGCCGCGACGCCCGCTGAGGACCGCGGGCGTCGCGGTCGGCGGCCGCCGCACCCGCCCTCGTCGACGACCGCCGCTTCGGCCCGGCCGACGGCCCTGTCGCGTGCGGCGCACGCTCAGGGCCGTCTCCTGGACGGCGGGTGCCGACGCCGAAGGCGACCGTCCCGGTTCAGGACAGCGGCTTGGTGAGCTTCTTGGTGCCGGACCGGTTGCCCATCAGGCTGCAGCTGACGGACTTGATGCCGAACTTGTAGCCCTTGAGGGACGGGTACTGGACGTAGGTGCCCTCGGCGGTGCCGGCGGGCTGCCGGGCCGCCTTGCGCTCCAGCTCGTTGCGGCACAGCGCGGACGCCTTGTCCTTGATCTCGGATTCGGTGGTCAGACCGGTGCCGAGGCGGTGGGTGGTGACGACCTCGGCGTCGTGCGGGCCGTCGCACGAGGCCGCGTCGTTGTTGCCGCGGCCGTCCTTCGGGAGGTCGTAGCAGTCGCCGACCTTCAGCAGATAGAAGGGGATCGTGCTGCTGGTGGGCGTGGGCGTGCTCCCGTAGTCCGCGGCGCCGGAGGACTCCGAGGGCGAGGGGGACGCGCTGTCGGAGGGCGTGGCGCTCGGACTCGAACTGGACGCCGGCCGGGCGCGGTTGTTGTCGTCGTCATCGTCGTTGGCGATCACGACGAAGGTGATGACGGCGGCCAGCGCGACCGCACCGGCCCCGATGATCGCCGCGATGACCTTGCCGTTACCGCCGCCTCCGGGCGGGCCGGGCGGCTGCTGCTGCCAGCCGCCGGGCCCGGACGGGCCGCCCGCCCCCGGAGGGCCGTAGCCGCCGGCCGGCGGGCCGAAGCCGCCGGGGGCCTGGTTGCCGCCCGGGGGCGGGGGGTAGCCGCCAGGACCGTATCCGCCCTGGGCCTGACCGCCGGGGCCGTAGCCGCCGGCCGGCGGGCCGAATCCGCCCGGGGTGTCGTGGGGCGGCTGGTTCGGCGGTTGCGGCTGGTTCGACGGCGGAGGCGGAGGAAAACTCATAGCGGAAATGATCGCTTCTTTACGGGGTTTTGAGGGACTCGGTGACCAACCTGGAACATTCCGCGTCTGAAATGTCCGCCCCTTGGGCACCGTGGCGACAGGCAGCAAGCCACCCTACGGCCCGGAGGTTTCTCGTGTTCACCGACCTGCCCCTGGACGAGCTGCGCAGCTACCGCCCACCGCTTCCCGAACCGGCCGGCTTCGACGCGTTCTGGCAGCGGACCCTGGACGAGGCCCGTACCCATGACCTCGACGCGCGCTTCACCGAGATCGACCCCGGACTGCCCCTCCTGCGCTGCTACGACGTCGCGTTCTCCGGCTTCGGCGGACACCGCATCCGCGGCTGGTTCCTGGCGCCGCGCGCCGGTGCCGGGCCGCTGCCGTGCGTCGTGCAGTACCTCGGCTACGGGGGCGGCCGACTGCTGCCGCACAACTGGCTGCTGTGGCCGTCCGCGGGGTACGCCACGCTGGTGATGGACACCCGGGGCCAGAGCGGCCCCGACTACCCCGGCGACACCCCCGACCCGGCCGGCTACGGCAACCCGGGGGTGCCCGGCAAAATGACCCAGGGCCTGCTCGACCCGGACGACTACTACTACCGGCGGCTGATCACCGACGCCGTCCGGGCCGTGGAGGCGGCCCGCGGCCACGACGAAGTGGACGCCGACCGGATCGTGGTCGCCGGCCGCAGCCAGGGCGGCGCCCTCGCCCTGGCGATGACCGGACTGGTGCCGGGTCTGGCCGGCGCGCTGATCGACGCGCCGTTCCTGACGCACATCCGGCGCGCGATCGACATCACGGACGAGGGCCCGTACGGCGAACTCACCCGCTACTTCGCCGGCGCCCGCGGCCATGTCGACACCGCCCTGCACACCCTGGACCACTTCGACGGCCTGAACTTCGCGACCCGGGCCACCACCCCCGCGCTCTTCGGCACGGCACTGCGCGACGCGGTGGCCCCGCCGTCCACCGGCTTCGCCGCGTACCACCACTACGCGGGCGCGAAGGAACTGAAGGTGTGGCGGTTCAACGCCCATGAGGGCGGCGGCGGAGAACAGCGGGCCGCGGAGATCGCCTACGCGCGCAAACTGCTCGGCTGACGGGCGCCGCGGCCGCCGCCTCAGGCCGTGCCCAGCAGGTGCTCCAGCGCCAGCTGGTCCAGCTGCTCGAAGGCCATCCCCCGGGCCGCGGCCGCCGCGGGATCGAAGGTCTCGTAGGCGGTCGCGTCGGCGAGCAGCCCGGCCAGGCCGTCCTCGGCCGTGGGGCGGGCCAGCTGGTCGAGGCGGGCGGCGCGCAGCGCCTCCTGGACGGCCGGGGCGGCGCGGAAGGCCGCCGCGCGCTCCTTGAGGATCAGGTAGTTGCGCATGCAGCCGGCCGCCGAGGCCCAGACGCCGTCCAGGTCCTCGGTGCGCGGCGGCTTGAAGTCGAAGTGCCGCGGCCCGTCGTAGCCGGCCGTCTCCAGGAGGTCGACCAGCCAGAAGGCGGACCGCAGATCGCCCGCGCCGAAGCGGAGGTCCTGGTCGTACTTGATCCCGTTCTGGCCGTTGAGGTCGATGTGGAAGAGCTTGCCCGCCCACAGCGCCTGGGCGATGCCGTGCGGGAAGTTCAGCCCGGCCATCTGCTCGTGCCCGACCTCCGGGTTGACGCCGTAGAGCTCGGGACGTTCCAGCCGTTCGATGAAGGCCAGGGCGTGGCCGACGGTGGGCAGCAGGATGTCGCCGCGTGGTTCGTTGGGCTTGGGCTCGATGGCGAACCGCAGGTCGTAGCCCTGCTCGACGACGTACTGGCCGAGGAGGTCGAAGGCCTCCTGCATCCGGTCCAGGGCGGCTCGTACGTCCTTGGCGGCGCCGGACTCCGCGCCTTCGCGCCCGCCCCACGCGACGTAGGTACGGGCTCCCAGCTCGGCGGCGAGGTCGATGTTGCGCAGCGTCTTGCGCAGGGCGTAGCGGCGGACGCCGCGGTCGTTGGCGGTGAAGGCGCCGTCCTTGAAGACGGGGTGGGTGAAGAGGTTGGTGGTCGCCATCGGGACGACGAGTCCGGTGGCGTCCAGTGCCTGCCGGAAGCGCGTGACGACGGCCGCGCGCTCGATGTCGCCGGCGCCGGCGGGGATCAGGTCGTCGTCGTGGAAGGTGACGCCGTACGCGCCGAGAGCGGCGAGGCGGTGGACGGATTCGACGGGGTCCAGGGCTCGCCGGGTGGGGTCGCCGAACGGGTCGCGGCCCTGCCAGCCGACCGTCCACAGGCCGAAGGTGAACTTGTCCTCGGGCACGGGCTGGTGGCGCATCGCGACTCCCTCGGTCATTTCGTCAACACGCTTTACAAATTCCGCGGTCAAACTAATATGCGGCAGCACACCGGGGAACCCCCTGGACACAGACCAGGGGAATACGGGCCGCCAAGGGAGAGTGCACGATGGGCGCACAGGCAGCGGGACCGCTCGTCGTCGGGGTGGACAGCTCGACGCAGTCCACCAAGGCGCTGGTCGTGGACGCGGAGACCGGTGTGGTCGTCGCCCGGGGCCAGGCGCCGCACACGGTCAGCGGCGGCGAGGGCCGGCAGAGCGACCCACGGCAGTGGTGGCGGGCGCTGGGCGAGGCGCTGACGCAGTGCGGCGACGCGGCGCGGCAGGCCTCGGCGGTCTCCGTAGGCGGGCAGCAGCACGGGCTGGTGACGCTGGACGCGGCCGGTGAGCCGGTGCGCCCGGCGATCTTGTGGAACGACGTGCGCCCGGCGGCGCAGAGCGCGCGGCTGATCGCGGAGCGGGGCGGCGCGAAGGCCTGGGCGGACCGGGTCGGGAGCGTGCCGACGCCGGCGTTCACGGTGGCCAAGTGGGCCTGGCTGCAGGCCAACGAGCCCTCGGCGGCCGCCGGTACCGCCGCGGTGCGGCTGCCGCACGAATACCTCGTCGAGCGGCTGACCGGCCAGGCCGTCACCGACCGCGGCGATGCGTCGGGCACCGGCTGGTGGGCGTCGTCGACCGGGTCGTACGACGCGGACATCCTCGCGCACGTCGGGCTGGACCCGAAGGCGCTGCCGCGGGTGGCCCTCCCCGGGGAGGCCGCCGGGACCGTGCACGCCGACGACCTGCCGCTGCCGCACGGTGCGCTGGTGGCCGCCGGGACCGGCGACAACATGGCGGCGGCGCTCGGCCTGGGGCTGCGCCCGGGGCAGCCGGTGCTGAGCCTGGGCACCTCGGGGACGGTCTATGCGGTCTCGGCCCACCGGCCCACCGATCCGACCGGCGTCGTGGCGGGCTTCGCCGATGCCCGCGGCGACTGGCTGCCGTTGGCCTGCACCCTGAACTGCACGCTCGCCGTGGACCGGGTGGCGGCGCTGCTGGGCCGCGACCGGGAGGCCGTGGAGGCGGGTGGCGAGGTGGTGATGCTGCCGTTCCTCGACGGTGAGCGGACCCCGAATCTGCCCGGCGCGTCGGGCCTGGTGCACGGGCTGCGGCACGAGACCACGGCCGGCCAGCTGCTGCAGGCCGCCTACGACGGCGCGGTGTTCGCGCTGCTGGAGGCGCTGGACCGGGTGCTCGACGGGGACATCGCGGCGGACGTACCGCTGCTGCTGATCGGCGGCGGGGCGAAGGGCCGGGCCTGGCGGGAGACCGTGCGGCGGCTGTCCGGGCGCCCGGTGGTGGTGCCCGAGGCGCAGGAGCTGGTCGCGCTCGGTGCCGCGGCGCAGGCGGCGGGGCTGCTGCTGGGCGAGGATCCGGCGGCGGTGGCGCGCCGCTGGGGTACGGCCCGCGGCGCGGAGTACGAGGCGCAGGAGCGCGACGCGGCCGCCTGGGAGCGGATCCGGGCGACGCTGACGCACGGCGAGGCGCTGCTGCGGGGGTAGTCGTTCGGCCGGGCTGGTGAAATCAGCCGGGTTCGGGCGTTTTGCCGCCCCCTCACCCCACCCACACACCCTCCCCCGCCCCCCTCCTGCCCTCCCCCCGTAGGGGGGAGGGCAGGAGACGGGGGGTGGGGGGCGGGGGCCGAACATCGAGGAGCTCGCCGTGCCCGCCACACCCCCACCCACCGCCGACACCCCCCACGCCATCCGCCGCCGCAATCTCGCCCGGGTGCTCCGGGCCGTGGCCGCGCAGGGGCCGCTGTCCCGGTCGGCGGTCGCGGCGCGGATCGGGCTCACCCGGGCGGGCGTGGCCCCGCTCGTGGAGGAGCTGCTGCGGTCCGGGCTGCTGGTGGAGACGGGGCGGGCGGCGCCCAGCGGGCGGGGGCGGCCCGGCAGTGAACTGGCGGTGAGCGCCCACGGTCCGGCCGGGCTCGGGGCCGAGATAGGCGTCGACCATCTGGCGGTGTGCGCGGTCGATCTGCGCGGCCGGGTGCGGGCGCGGGTGGCGGCCGACGCGGCGAACCGGCAGAGCGAGCCCGGCCCGGTGCTGCGGCGGCTGTCGGCGCTGCTGGCGGAGGTGACCGCGCGGATCGCGGCGGAGGGGTTGCGGCCGGCCGGGCTGGCGGTCGCGGTGCCCGGCCTGGTGGCCCGGGGCTCGACGACGGTGGTGCACGCGCCCAATCTCGGCTGGCGGGCGGCCGATCTGGCGCTGGGGCTGGCCTCGGCGGCGGCCCCGGGGCACGGTTTCGACGGCATCCCGCTGACCGTGGAGAACGAGGCCAACCTGGGTGCGCTGGCCGAGCTGCGGTGGGGTGGCGACGGCGCCGAACCGCCGGGAGCACCCGCGAACTTCGTGCATGTCTCGGCGGAGATCGGGATCGGTGGCGCGGTGGTGGTGGACGGTCAACTGCTACGGGGGGCACGGGGGTTCGCGGGTGAGCTGGGGCACGTCCCGGTGTATCCGGACGGTCGTCGCTGCGACTGCGGCGGGCGCGGCTGCCTGGAGCTGTACGCGGGCGAGCGGGCCGTACTGCGCGCGGGCGGGATCACGCCCGAGGGGGCGGCGGCCGCGCATCCGGGGCCTGGGGCTCGTACGGCGTTGCTGGCGCGCCGGGCCGCCGAGGGGGACGCGGCTGCCGTAGGGGCACTGCGCGAGGCGGGGACCGCGCTCGGGATCGCGCTTGCGGGGGCGGTGAACCTGCTCGATCCCCAGGCGGTGGTCCTGGGCGGTGCGCTGGCCGGGCTGGCGCCCTGGGTCCTGCCGTCCCTGGAGCGGGAGTTGGCGCTGCGGACGGCGGTCGCGGCGGATCCGTCGCGCAGTGGCGGGCCGAAGGTGACGGTGTCGCGGCTGGGCGCGGACGGCCCCCTGCTCGGCGCGGCGCACGCCGCCCTCCAGGCCGTGCTCGACGATCCCCTCAACTTCCGTGCCCCGGCACACTCTCCCCGGGACTGAATCGCCTAAACCTTTCCATGGAAAGAGATTTCCATGCCACTCCATCGAGCGATTGTGCCGATAAAAAGCGCCCGACTACGGTCGGTTCGGCGGGCTGCCGCGGAACTGTCGTGACGGAGGGTTTCGGGGCGGCCGCATCGCACCCTTCGAGGAGATAGGTCGCATTGTGACGATTGCCGACGAGTCGCTGCACGGCAGTGCGGAAAACGCCCCGAATTCCAGCCTCAGTACCACCGCCGCGCGGAATTTGGCGACCACCACCAAAACCCCGCCGCAGATGCAGGGCATCACATCCCGCTGGCTGCTGCGGCTGCTGCCCTGGGTGCAGGTGTCCGGCGGCACCTACCGTGTCAACCGCCGGTTGACCTACACCCTCGGCGACGGACGCATCGATTTCGCCATCAGCGGCTCCGATGTCTCGGTGATCCCCGACGAGCTGCGCGAGCTGCCCGCGCTGCGGCAATTCACCGATACCGAGGTCCTCGCGGCGCTCGGCGAGCGATTCACCCAGCACGCCTATGCGCCCGGCGAGCTGATCGCCGAGGCCGGCACGCCGGACGACCGGCTGGTGCTGATCGTGCACGGCCGGGTGGACCGCATCGGCAGCGGCAAATACGGCGAGGAGACCGCGCTCGAGGCGCTGGCCGGCGGCGACCACCTCGGTGACGGGCCGCTGACCGCCGCCGAGGGGACCTGGCAGTTCTCCTATCGCGCGGTGACCCGGGTGACCGTCCTGTCGCTGTCACGGCAGGCCGCGCAGGAGGTCGTCGACCGCTCTCCCGAGCTGCGCGACCATCTGGCCGCGGGCGTGGCCGACCCGGCGCACCCGACGAACGACAGCGGCGAGTCCGCGGTCTCGGTCGCCTCCGGACACCACGGCGAGCCCGCACTGCCCGGCACGTTCGTCGACTACGACCTGACGCCGCGGGAGTACGAACTCAGCGTCGCCCAGACGGTGCTGCGCGCCCACAGCCGGGTCGGTGACCTCTACAGCGATCCGATGAACCAGGTCGAGGAGCAGCTGAAGCTCACGATCCAGGCGCTGCGCGAGCGCCAGGAGAGCGAGCTGATCAACAATCCCGAGTTCGGGCTGCTGCACAACGCCGACCTCAAGCAACGTGTGCACGCCCGCAGCGGCCCGCCCACCCCGGACGACCTCGACGAGCTGCTCGCGACGGTCTGGAAGGACCCGGGTTTCCTGCTCGCCCACCCGCAGACGATCGCCGCGATCGGCCGGGAGTGCAGTGCTCGCGGGCTGTATCCGACCGCGGTGGACTTCATGGGGCATTCGCTGCCGTCCTGGCGCGGGGTACCGATCTTCCCCTGCAACAAGATTCCGGTGACGAAGGAGCGGACCAGTTCCATTCTGCTGCTGCGTACCGGCGAGGATAATCAGGGCGTGGTCGGTCTGCATCAGACCGGAATTCCCGATGAATACGAGCCGAGCCTTTCGGTGCGTTTCATGGGTCTCGACGACCGGGCAGTCATCAAGTACCTCGTCAGCGCCTACTATTCGGCGGCAATTCTCGTGCCCGACGCGCTGGGCGTTCTTGAGGACGTACAGATCGGCCACTGAGCAGACGCGCGGAAAGAGACCGCGCCGCCCTGGGCGGGCCCGCATCCCCGCCCCGGCGCCACGGCACCACGCCACGTACGCACCGCACCCCACAGAACAGGTGAGCCTTCTCCATGACCACATCGGTGGACCCGACGTCCGGCCCGCAGCCTTCCGGGATCGAGCAGAACCGTTCCAGCCTGGACACCTCGGCGGCCCGCAAGCTGGCGACCACGACCAAGACGCCGCCGCAGATGCAGGGGATCTCCTCCCGCTGGCTGCTGCGCGTCCTGCCCTGGACCCAGGTCTCCGGCGGTACGTACCGCGTCAACCGCCGGCTCACGCACACCCTCGGCGACGGCCGGATCGAGTTCGTCTCGACCGGCACCGAAGTCCGGGTGATCCCCGCGGAGTTGCGCGAACTGGCGCCGCTGCGCGGCTTCGACGACAGCGCGACGCTGGAGGCGCTGGCCGGCCGGTTCGTCCAGCGGGAGTTCGCCCCCGGTGACGTACTGGTCCGCAAGGGAGGGCCGACCGACCGGGTCATCCTGATCGCGCACGGCAAGCTCGACCGGACGGGCACCGGCAAGTACGGCGAGGACACGGCCCTGGGCACGATCGCCGACGGCGACGCCATCGGCGCGGCGGCCCTGGTGTCGCCGGACGCGGAGTGGGAGCACTCCGTGCAGGCGGTGACCCGGGTGACCGCACTGACCCTGTACCGCAGCGACTTCGAGGCGGTGCTGGCGGAGTCGGAGTCGCTGCGCGCCCATGTCGAGGAGTTCCGTGCGGCGCTGGTGCCGGCGCAGAACAAGCACGGCGAGGCGGCCATCGAGCTGGCCGCCGGCCATGTCGGCGAACCGCTCCTGCCCGGCACCTTCGCCGATTACGACACGGCGCCGCGCGAGTACGAACTCAGTGTCGCGCAGACCGTGTTGAAGGTGCACTCGCGCGTCGCGGACCTCTACAACGGCCCGATGAACCAGCTGGACCAGCAGCTGCGGCTGACCGTGGAGGCGCTGCGCGAGCGCCAGGAACACGAGATGGTCAACAACCGCGAGTTCGGGCTGCTGCACAACGCCGACCTCAAGCAGCGCATCCACACCCGCAGCGGTCCGCCCACCCCCGACGACCTCGACGAGCTGATCTCGCGGCGCCGTAAGACGCAGTTCCTGCTGGCGCATCCGCGCACCATCGCCGCGATCGGGCGGGAGTGGAACGCGCGGGGCATCTACCCCAGCACCGTCGAGTTCGAGGGCGCGGCGGTGCGTTCCTGGCGGGGTATTCCGCTGCTGCCCTGCAACAAGATCCCGATCAACCCGGACCAGACCAGCTCGATTCTGGCGCTGCGGGTCGGCGAGGAGAACCAGGGGGTGATCGGGCTGCACCAGACCGGCATTCCCGACGAGTACCAGCCCAGCCTGTCAGTGCGCTTCATGGGCATCAACGACCAGGCCGTCATCAATTACCTGGTCAGCGCCTACTATTCGGCGGCGGTGCTGGTGCCGGACGCGCTGGGGATCCTGGAGGACGTGGAGATCGGTCACTGACGGCGACGGCTGCCGTCCGGGGTGCCGCGCCGGTGAGTCGCCGCCAAGGCGGCGGGCGCGGCACCCGGGTGACGACCGATCAGGTCATATGCCCGGCTCCTGACCTCGCCGTTTCGCCTTTGGCCCAGCCATTGGCGACGCGGCCACGCCCTTGGCAGGGAATGCCCTCTTGCGCATGATGAACGTACAGATGTGCGTGACATGTACGCGACCTTCCCCCTCGGTCCTTGTCAGGAGTTCACATGGCGCACGATCCTTCCCGCCCGGCCCGCCGCGGCCTGATCACCGGTGCCGCCGCACTCGCCGCCTCGGCCGCGCTCGCTCCCCTCACCGCCGCCGCGGCCGCTCCCCGCGGGCGGGCACCGCACGGCGGCGGCTATCCCCCCGTCCAGTGGGTCCCGGCGAGCCCGTCCAACTTCACCGCCGCCCACCGCCCCACGCAGTATCCGATCGACATGGTCGTGGTGCATGTGACGCAGGAGACCTACGAGGACACCCTCAGGCTCTTCCAGGACCCCACGCACAAGGCGGCCGCCCACTATGTCGTACGGTCCGCGGACGGCCATCTCGCCCAGTGCGTCAAGGAACGCGACGTCGCCTGGCATGCCGGCAACTGGGGCTACAACACCCGCAGCATCGGCATCGAGCACGAGGGCTGGATCGACGACCCGACCTGGTTCACCGACGTGCTCTACGAGCGGTCCGCCCGGCTCACCGCCGCCGTCTGCGCCCGCTACCGGATCCCGCTGGACCGCGCGCACATCATCGGCCATGTGGAGGTGCCCGGCACCGACCACCACGACCCGGGCGAGTTCTGGGACTGGGCGCGCTACATGGAGCTGGTCGTAGAGGCCTCCTGGCGGCGCGCCGGGTGACGCCGCACTCGGCGCGGCCGATGCCCGTCCGGCGGGTGCGACGGGCGGGGTCAGGCCTGCGGCCGGGGCCGCGCCCAGCGACACGGCGGCCGTTGTGCGGGTGTACAGATCCATGACATCTCCAGGCGATAGTAATTTTTCGACGATCGGGCGCGATGAGCGACGCGAAGTGAACGTCTTCGGCACCTGGGACAGTTGGCGCGACGTCAGGGGGGCTCGTGAAGCAGCGATTCGGCCGGGTTCGAGCGGTGCTGACGGTGCTGGTGGTGTGGGGTGTGCTCGCGGGCGGCGGGCTGGCGGGCGGGCCCGCGGCCACCGCCGCCACCACCGTGCAGCGCTTCGACGCCGTGGCGGTGGCGCCCGGTGTGGCGTACGGCGAGTTCCTGGTGACGCTGCCGCGCGGGATCGCGCACGGGCATCTGCTGACGGTCGACCTGGCCGATCCGCACGTCGCGGTCGATCTGCTGTATCCGGGGGTGGTCGGCGCCCGGGCGCCGGTGTCCCAACTGGCCGCGGCGCGCGGCGCGGTGGCGGCCGTCAACGGCGACTTCTTCCACATCACCGAGACCCAGCATCCGGGCGTGGAGGCGACCGGCGCCCCGGTGGGCCCGGCGGTGGCGTCGGGGCGGCAGCTCAAGGGCGCGGTACCGGGCGGGCAGCGGTTCGGTCCGGTCATGCCGCCCGGCGCGACCACCGAGGACGTCATCGGTGTCGGCTACGACCGCCGGGCGCGGCTGGACCGGCTCACGCTGCGCGGCGCGGTGCTCACCCCCGGAGGGGTGCTGCCGCTGCGCGGGCTGAACCAGTACGCGCTGCCGGTGGACGGCATCGGCGCGTACACCGCGCAGTGGGGCCCGACGTCCCGGGTGCGGGCCACCTGCGGTACGGACACCGACCGGACCGCGCCGTGCACTGAGGAGACCGCAGAGGTGACGGTCCGGTACGGCAGGGTGTCGGCGCTGGAAGGCCGGCCGGGCGCCGGCGGGGTGGCGGCGGGGAGCGTGGTGCTGGTGGGCCGGGAGGAGGGGGCGCGGCAGCTGCGCACGCTGCATGTCGGCGAGCCGGTGACGGTCGGCTACCGCCTCGTCGGGCAGCAGCCGGTCCCGCTGCGGTTCGCGGTGGGCGGCTTCCCGATCGTGCGGGACGCCGAGCCGGTGGCGGGTCTGGACGCCGTGACGGTGGCGGTGCGTACGGCCGCGGGGATCGGGCCCGGTGGCCGGCTGCTGTATCTGATGGCGCTGGACGGGGCGCCGGGGCAGGGGCGGACCGGACTGACGGTGCGGGAGCTGGCCGAGCTGATGGACCAGCTGGGCGCCCGCGACGCGATGAACCTGGACGGCGGCGGCTCCTCGACGCTGGTGACCGGCGACGGCTTCGGCCGGGTCGTGGTGCGCAACCATCCGTCGGGCGGCGCGGAGCGGCCGGTGCCGAACGCCGTCGGGGTCTTCTCCTTCGGGTGAGCGGTGCGCGACCGGCCGGCCGGCGCCCGCCGGCGGTCGGGCCCGCCCGGCGATCCGGGCCGCCGCGGTGGGCCGTCATGGTCACGGGCGGACGCTGCTCACCATGTCCGCGGCCCCGGCGAGCCCCTGGTGGATGTCCGGGGCGAGGCTGCTGCTCGCCAGATAGAAGCCCAGCAGTGCGCACACCAGGGCGTGCGAGAACTTGAGTTTTCCGCTGCGCAGGAAGATCACCGTGAGGATCACCAGCAGCAGCACGACCGAGATGGAAACAGCCACGGGACGCACACCTCCTCGACCGCCGCCCGAACGGGCGGCAGGGGTGGCCAGTTTGGCGTATTCAGAGGTATGTCCGGTTCGAGGCCCGATGCTCCATTGGGGTGATCACCGTGGGTCACGGCGGGAGGCGGCGCCCTGCGATGTGATGTGGATCACGTCACTCCCCGCAACGGAGTATGCGGATCGGCCGTCTTAGCGGCCGACATCCCCGCCCCACCCGCACCGCAGACGGAAAGCCCGCATGAGCCAGACCCCCTCCCCCCGCCGCCGGCCGCCCTGGCCGCTGTGTGTCGCACTCCTGCTGATCCCGGTGATCGGCGTCGGTGTGTTCACCTGGTGCGGGGGCACAGCGGCGTCGGCGTCCAAGGGCGACCCGGTGAAGGTGGCGCTGGGCGCGGCGAGCGGCACCAGAACGGTGCAGGCCGGCGACACCCTGCAGGTGACCGCCGAGGGCGGGGTGCTGACCGAGGTGACGCTCACCGATCCCAGGGGCCGGCGGCTGCCCGGCGGGCTCGGCGACGGCGGGTCCGTCTGGACGTCGAGCGAGAAGGCCGCGCCGGAGACCAAGTACTCCCTCGTCGCCAGGACGAGGAACGCGCAGGGCGGCGTCGGCACGACCAAGGAGTCGCTCACCACGGCGAAGGCCGCCAGGCTCAACAAGCTCGTGGTCGATCCCGGCCGGCAGGGCTCCGTGGTCGGCGCCGGCCGGCCGATCACGGTCACCTTCGACTTCCCGGTGACCGACCGGGAAGCGGTGCTGCGGGGCCTGAGCGTCACCTCCGACGACCGCGCTTCGGGCTCCTGGGACTGGGGCAACGACGACAGCGGCAAGGACCAGGTGGCCTGGCGGCCCGCGCGGCCCTCGAAACCGGGGACCCGGATCACGCTGCGGGCGGAGCTGAGCGGTGTGGACTCCGGCGGCGGACGCTACTTCGCGACGGACTATGACCTGAACTTCACCATCGGCCGGACTTGCGCCGACTCGGCCGCGGCGCGGGTTTGTGGCAAGGTCCACGTGGGTGACCCCGTCGTGGTCACCGCATCCTCCGTGCGAGGGAAAGACGAGAGGACCATCGGGATCGGAGACTGGAATGCCGGTGTTCCCGCCGGCGGCGAAACGAGCGCCCTCGCGTCGAGCAGTAGACCCCTTTCAGAGCCTAGTGTGACGGAATGAGCACCGTGCAGGACCAGGATCAACTCACGGGGTGGCGGCGCTTTCGGCGCCGCGTCCCCAATGGCTTCGCCATCATCTTCAGCGTGCTGGGGCTCTTCTGTGCCCTGACGGCGCTGATCGGGCCCCTGCGGCGCGCGCTCCACCCGGTGATCTACTGGCTGGACACGCTCACGATCCCAGTGGCGCCCAACTTCGCCTACGCGGTGTTCCTCTTCCTGTTGGGCGCGGCGATGACCGCGCGCAAACGCGTGGCGCTGTGGTTCGTCGTGGCCTACATGGTGCTGGTCGTTCTGGCCGACGCGCTGTTCCTGGCCGCCGGGTACGCGGAGTTCGCCTTCTCGCTGGTGCTGTGCACCGGTGCGCTGGTGCTGCTGCTCGTCGCGCACCGCGAGTTCTACGCGATCACCCGGCGGGGCGCGTTCCTGCGCGCCATCGGCGTACTGGCCGCCGGGCTGGCGGTCGCTGTGCTGATCGGCTGGGGGCTGGTGACGCTGGCTCCGGGCACGCTGGAGGCCGGCGGCGGCAACCGCCTGCTGTGGGTCGCCAACCGCGTCTGCGGCGGGCTGGTCGGCGGCCATCTGGTCGAGGGCCATCCGCCGCACTGGATCAGCACCGTCCTCGAACTGCTCGGTGCGCTGGCGCTGCTGAACGCGGCGGCCACGCTCTTCCGTTCGCAGCGGATGGAGGCCGCGCTGCACGGCGACGAGGAGGCCCGCATCCGGGCGCTGCTGGACCGCTACGGCAGCCAGGACTCGCTGGGCTACTTCGCCACCCGCCGCGACAAGGCCGTGGTCTTCTCCCCCAGCGGCAAGGCCGCCGTCACCTACCGCGTCGAGGCCGGGGTCTGCCTGGCCAGCGGTGACCCGGTCGGTGACCGCGAGGCCTGGACCCAGGCGATCGAGGCGTGGCTGGAGGTCGCCGGGCGCTACGGCTGGCAGCCGGCCGTCATGGGCGCCAGCGAGAGCGGCGCCAAGGCGTTCGCGCGCTGCGGGCTCGGTGCGCTGCAGCTGGGCGACGAGGCCATCCTCCACGTGAAGGACTTCGACCTGGACGGCCGCGAGATGCGGGTCACCCGCCAGGCCGTCAACCGCGTCGAGCGGGCCGGCGCGACCTTCCGGGTACGGCGCCACTCCGCGCTGACCGACGAGGAGATGCAGGAGGTCATCCACCGGGCGGACGCCTGGCGCGACACCGAGACCGAACGCGGCTTCTCGATGGCGCTGGACCGGCTGGGCGACCCCGAGGACGGGGACTGCCTGCTGGCCGAGGCGTTCGACGGCGACGGCAACATGATCGCCCTGCTGTCCTTCGTGCCGTGGGGCCCGGACGGCATCTCGCTGGACGTGATGCGCCGTGACCGCACCGCGCCCAACGGCGTGATGGAGTTCATGGTCGCCCAGCTGTGCGCCCAGGCCGGGGCGATGGGCGTGCGCCGGATCTCGCTGAACTTCGCGGTGTTCCGCTCCGCCTTCGAGGAGGGCGCGCGGATCGGCGCCGGACCGGTGCTGAAGTTCTGGCGCCGGCTGCTGCTGTTCTTCTCCAAGTGGTGGCAGCTGGAGGCGCTCTACCGCTCCAACGCCAAGTACAACCCCGAGTGGTACCCGCGGTTCCTGTGCTACGCGGACGCCGGCGCGCTGGCCCGGATCGGTCTGGCCTCCGGTATCGCCGAGGGCTTCGTGGCCGTACCGAGCCTGGGCAAGCTGTGGGGCAAGGGCCACAAGAAGCGGGTGCTGGCCCCGGCGAGCACGGCCGGTCTGCCGTCGCTGGACGAGCTGGGCCTGGTGCGGACGGCACCGGCCACCGAGGAGGAGCAGCGCGCGCAGGAGCTGGCCGCGCTGCCCGAGCAGGTGCGGGTGCGCCACCGCAAGCTGGAGCGGCTGCGGGAGAACGGCACCGACCCCTATCCGGTGGGCGTGGAGCGTACGCACACCCTGGGCCAGGTCCGCGACGAGTACCCCGACCTCGCGGCGGGGACGCGCACCGGCAAGTCGGTCAGCATCGCCGGACGGGTGCTGCTCACCCGTGACCACGGCGGCGTGCTCTTCGCGGTGCTGCGGGACTGGTCGGGCGATCTGCAGATCGCGCTGACCCGGGACGGCAGCGGCAAGGAGCTGCTGGACCGCTTCGGCTCGGACATCGACCTCGGCGACCATGTCGAGGCCGAGGGCGAGGTCGGCAGCAGCGACCGCGGTGAGCTGACCGTGTTCGTGACCCAGTGGCGGCTGACGGCCAAGTGCCTGCGTCCGCTGCCGGACAAGCGGCGCGGGCTGTCCGACCCCGAGGCCAAGGTCCGCCAGCGCTATGTGGACCTGGTCGTCTCGACGGACGCGCGGGAGAACGTACGGGCCCGCAGCACGGCCGTGCAGGCACTGCGCCAGGGCCTGATCGACCGCGGCTACCTCGAGGTCGAGACGCCGATGCTGCAGCAGATCCACGGCGGCGCCAACGCCCGCCCGTTCCACACCCACATCAACGCCTACGACCTCGACCTGTATCTGCGCATCGCGCCGGAGCTGTACCTCAAGCGGCTGTGTGTGGGCGGTATGGAGAAGGTCTTCGAGATGGGGCGGACCTTCCGCAACGAGGGCATCTCCTACAAGCACAACCCCGAGTTCACGATGCTGGAGGCCTACCAGGCCTTCGCCGACTACGACGTGATGCTCGACCTGACCCGGGAGCTGATCCAGGGTGCCGCGATCGCCGCGTTCGGCAGCGCCACGGCCCGTAAGGCGGATGCGAGCGGCCGACTGGTCGAGCACGACATCTCGGGGATCTGGCCGGTCAAGACCGTCTACGGCGCGATCTCCGAGGCGCTCGGCGAGGAGGTCGACGCGGACACCGAGGCGGACCGGCTGCGCCGGCTGTGCGCTGCCGCCTCGGTACCGGTGAAGCCGGAGATGGGCCGCGGGGACATCGTGCTGGAGATGTACGAGCGGCTGGTGGAGGAGAAGACCCAGCTCCCTACGTTCTACAAGGACTTCCCCACCGACGTCTCGCCGCTGACCCGGCAGCACCGCAAGGATCCGCGGCTCGCCGAGCGCTGGGACCTGGTCGCGTTCGGCACCGAACTGGGCACCGCCTACTCGGAGCTGACCGACCCGGTCGAGCAGCGCCGGCGGCTCACCGCGCAGTCGCTGCTGGCGGCCGGCGGGGACCCCGAGGCGATGGAGCTGGACGAGGACTTCCTGCAGGCCCTTGAGTACGCGATGCCGCCGACCGGTGGTCTGGGCATCGGCGTGGACCGGCTGGTGATGTTCCTGACCGGTCTGTCGATCCGCGAGACGCTGCCGTTCCCGCTGGTGCGGCGGCGCTGAGACGGTCCCTGCGGGGACACCCTCACGGCCCGGTCACAGCGGGCGAGACGGCGGAGGCCACCACCTTGCGGGGGTGGCCTTCGCCGTTCGCCGGCACCTGCCACAGGTCGGCGCCGTAGTCCCCGGGAAGGGCGTACAGCACAGTGCGGCCGTCCCTCCACAGCGCCTGGTCGTCGACGCTCGCCCGCTCGGCGAGCGGCCACTCGCGTCCGCTGCGCAGATCCAGGACGTACAGCCGCCAGGGCGCGTCGGCGCCCTTGGGCCGTACCCGTTTCTTGAAGGCGATCCGGGTGCCGTCCGGGGAGAGCGAGGGGCATTCGGCGTTCTCGCGCACGGCGGTCAGGGTGCGGCGGTTCAGATCGCCACGGACCAGGTAGGTGCGGCCCCCGGTGCCGAGGGTGGCGTAGAAGGTGGTGTCGTCGGCGGCGAAGGTCACGCCCCAGAAGTTGTGGTCGACGGCCTGGTGGCGGCGCCCGCCGATCCGGACGGTGAAGTCCTCCAGGCTGTCGTGGAGGGCGCCGGTCCGGGTGTCGTAGAGGGCGGTACGGGTGGAGAAGGCGCCGCCCGCGTAGGAGTCGCCGCTGACGAACACCGTCCAGGCCACGAGCCGGCCGCTGGGCGAGACCCGGGCGCGGGTGGGAATGCCGGGCACCGGGAAGTGCCGGACGGCCTTCATCCGCGCGTCCAGGACCACGGCCTCGTGGCCGGGCACCACTCCCCCGGTGGCCCGCAGGCAGACACCGGTACCGGCGGCGGCGTGGAAGCGCAGACAGTCGTCGGGGCCGGCCGTGCGGACGGCGCCGGGGTCGCTCAGCGGTACGGCGGCGAGGTGGTCGCGCTGCGGCCCCCACACCAGGTTCCGGAAGATCAGGCGCCCGGGCCCGCCGAGGCCGAAGCCGCCCTGCCGCACGGCGGGTTGGCCCGCCCGGTCGTGGTCGCGCTCGGCGGCCCGGCCGGCGGCCCGGCCGACCGCGACGACGGCGGCCGTGGCGAGCAGGACGGTGACCGCGAGGAGCGCCAGCGTCCGCCGGTGTGCGGGCCGCGGAAGGACCGGCGTCATGGGGAGGCCTTTCTGCCGAGGAACAGGGCGCCGAGCGCGACGGCGGCGGCCAGGCAGCCGGCCGCCACGGCCAGCGCGGTGACGGGGCCGGCGGCGGTCCAGACCGCGCCGAAGAGGACCGCGGCGGCGAAGCGGCCCACCGCCTGGCCGGTTTGGACCAGGGCCAGTCCGCTGGCCCGCAGATCGGGCGGCAGCAGTGGGGCGGCGGCCGCCATCAGCACCCCGTCGGTCGCCGCGTAGAAGACCCCCAGCAGGACGAACAGGGCGAGGGTGGAAGGGAGTCGGGCACCGGGCGGGGTGAGCAGCAGGAGGTAGGCGGCGAGCAGGGCGCCATGGCCGGCGAGGAAGACGCGCAGGCGTCCCGCGCGGTCCGCCAGGCGGCCCATCGGGAGCGCCAGCAGCAGGAAGGCGGCCGCGGTGCCGACCGGCAGCAGCGGGAACCACTGGGCGTCGAGGTGCCGGCGCTCCTGGAGCACCAGGTAGAGGAAGGCGTCGCTGATGGTGGTGGCGCCGAGCAGGACCGCGGCCAGGCTCAGCCGGGGCAGGCCGGGGGTGGCGGCCAGCGTGCGCAGGACCCGTAGGGCGCCGGGGCGTGGTGCCGGCGCCCGGCGTCCGGCCGCGTCCGGGCGCGGTTCGCGGACGTACAGGGCGAGCAGCAGCACGCCGAACGCGGCGCAGCAGAAGCTGACCTGGAAGACCGCGTCATAGCCGTCCCGGGCGGCCCACAGCACGGCGAAGGCGGCGAGCGGGCCGAGCAGGGCGCCGGCGGTGTCCAGGGCGCGGTGCACGCCGAAGGCGCGGCCCTGTTGCGCGGGGGTGGTGGACAGCGAGATCAGCGCGTCGCGCGGGGCGCTGCGCAGGCCCTTGCCGGTGCGGTCGGCGGCCAGGACGGCGCCGACCGCCCAGGGGGTGGTGACGGCGAGCAGGCCGAGTTTGCAGACCGCGGAGAGGGCGTAGCCGGTGGCCGCGACGAGCTTGCGGCGCCGGGTGCGGTCGGCCGCGTAGGAGCCGGCGAGCCGTACCAGCGCGGTGACGCCCTGGTAGACGCCGTCGAGCAGGCCGAAGGCGAGCGGGGACAGGCCCAGGCCGGCGACCAGGTACAGCGGCAGGACGGCGGTGACCATCTCCGAGGAGACGTCCGTGACCATGCTGACCAGCCCGAGGGCGACGACGTTGCCGGCGACGGCGCCCCGCAGGAAGGCCGGCCGGTGGCGGGCGACACCCGCCGAGGCGTCGGCGGCGCGGCTGGACGAGAGGTACACGGGCGTCTCCTCGTGCCGTGGGTCAGAACCAGTTGACGGTGAGGGGGAAGCGGGCCGTGGCGGTGGCGTTGGCGGCGTCGGTGGCGGTGGCGGTGATCTGGAAGGTGCCGGTCTGCCAGGGCTTGCCGGTGATGCGGCCGCCGGCCGTGTCGGTGGTCAGGCCCAGTGGCAGTCCGGTGGCGCGGTAGCCGATCGGGGCCTTGCCGCCGGTCGCGGTCAGTTGGAGGGTGCAGGGCTGGGTGAAGCGGCAGGTCTGCGGGGCGGGGGTGGCGAGCTTGAGGTCGCCGTCGGGCGGCTGGGTGCCGCCGGTGTCGAACACCTCGGTGATGGGCGTGGCGGTGGCGGCGTTGCCGGCGTGCCCGGTGCCGTACATGTCCTCGAAGGTCCGCAGCAGGCTGTAGTGGTTGTAGGCGCCGCCGACGCCGCCCTGTTTGACGTGGGCGCCGTGGAAGACGGTCGCGATCTGGTTGGAGCCCAGGTAGTTGTCCTCGTCCCAGGTGACCACGAGCAGGCTGTTGTGGGCCTTGGCCCACTCGGCGTAGGCGGCGAGGTTGTTCTTGAGCCAGGTGTCGCCGCTGCCGACGGCGCAGTCGTGCATGTCGTTGCACATGTCGGGGACGACGAAGGACAGCGTCGGGAGCTGGGTGAAGTCGTCCTTGGGGAACTGGGCGAAGGTCTTGCCGGTGCCCACCGGCACGTTCTTGAAGGCGAACCACGGGTTGTGCTTCTGCGCGTAGCGGCCGCTGGTGCAGGTCGTGGAGCCCTCGCCGGGCAGGCCCTCGTTGTAGCTGGCGAAGGTCCGGCCGGCGGCGATCAGTTCCTGGCCGAGGTTGGGGGCGTCCATCGACTGGGCGGTGTAGCAGCCGTCGCCGGTGATGCCCTGGGTGGCGCCGGAGAAGAGGTTGAAGTAGTTCGGCTGGCTGGGGTGGGTGAGCGCCTTCATGCCGGTCAGGCTGGCGCCGCCCTGGGCGAGTTGGTTGATGTAGGGGGCGTTGGCGCTGCCGATGATCTCGCCGTACTGCTTGTTCTCGAAGACGACGATCACGACGTGGTCGTAGGACGGCAGCGCGGCGCCGGTGCCGACGCGGGCCTCGGCGGTGGTGGCGACCGCGAGCAGGCCGAGCGCGCCGAGCGCTGCGGCGAGCGCTCTGCGCAGGCGGTTGGGTCGGGGTTTCATCGGGTCTCACTCTCCTGGTCGGGGGGTGTGGGGGGTGGGGGTCGTCGGTCCTCGCGGCGGGCCGCGTCCGCGACCGCGATCCGCAGGAAGCGCGGCACGGGCAGCCCGCAGCGGCCGAAGGCGCCGGCCACCTCGGCCCGGACCGCCGCGCGCCGGTCCGGGGGCATCAGCAGCAGCACACCGCGGCCCGGCCGCCCCCCGGGCCACCAGGCGGACCGGGCGCCGGCGCGCAGCGCCTCGCGGATCACCAGGGCGGTGGCGGTGGCGGCGCCCTGGCGCCGGTCCTCGGCCCCGGCCGTACGGACCGCCACCAGCAGCAGGCAGGCTTCCGGGCCGCCGCCCGTGCCCCGCAGCGGCCGGTGGGTGCTGCCGTCGGCCGCGAGGAGGTGGCCGGCGCGGGCGAAGAGCACGGCCCGGCGCAGCGCGTCATCACCGGGCACGGCGGAGCCCAGGAGTTCCGCCAACTGTGCCCGGGTGGGCGGGCGGACGCCCGGGCCGGCGCAGGCGTCCGCGACGGCCAGGGCGAGGGCGCACTCCAGCGGTTCGGCGAGGGCCAGCCCCACCGAGTCGGGCAGGGTGGCGTTCAGCTGCAGATCGGCGCCGCCGCGGCCGATTCCGGCGGCGGCGAGCGCACGCAGCGCGGCGTACGGGCGGACCGCCCAGCGGGGTGCGGGGGCGGCCGGGCCGGTCAGCGGGAGTGCGGCGCTCTCGGCCGGGTGGTTGAGCGAGCCGCAGTGCAGCATCCCGTCGGCGCGTGGCGCGACGGCCACCGCGAGGTGCCAGTCGGCCGCCGCGACCCAGTCGGCCGGTGGTGCGCCTTTGACGCGCACCGGGCCGGGGTGGACGGCGCGGCCGGTGAGGTGGAAGGCGTACGGGGCCCGCCAGACCACCTCGGGCGGGCGTCCGTGGGCGGTGGTGAAGCCGTGGGCGAGCAGCCGCAGCACGGGGTCGGCCGCCGGGCGCCGGGCCAGGTCCACGGCTCTCACCCCAGTTCCTTGCGGGCGAGCAGCCGGTAGGCGTTGCCGCCGTCGGTGGCGCGGGCGACCGCGGTGCGCAGGGCGTCGAGGGCGGCCGCGGCGCCGTAGCAGGGCAGGGCCAGGGCCTGTACGGCGCTGCGGGCGGCGCGACGGCCCGGGGTGGCGGGGGCGGTGGCCCAGGGGGCGTGCGGATCGGGGGCGAGCCGGTTCGCGGTGAGGGCGACGGCGCCGATGAAGTCGGCGTTGGCCTGGTGGGCGGCGCCGTGCTGCTCGGCGAGGACGGTGAACCCCCGTTCCGCCAGGGCCTGTTTGAGGTTGCCGACCGGGATCAGGTGCTGGTGCTGGGGCTGGAACCAGGGCAGCCAGTGGGGGCCGAGCAGCCGGGCGATGCGGGACGTGGGGTCGGGCAGCTCGATGAGCAGATGCCCTCCGGGGGCCAGGACCTTGACGGCCGCGTCGAGCTCGGCGAAGGGGTCCCGGGTGTGTTCGAGGTAGTGGTGCATGCTGACGGTGTCGTAGCGGCCGGTGAGCCGGTCGGCGAGGTCGGGGAACTGGCCCTGGTACGCGGCGGTGATCCAGCCCCGCCGCTCGGCCTCGTGCACTCCGGCGCCCATGTCCAGCCCGTCGAAGCGGGTGGTGGGCCATACGGCGCGGGCGGCGTTGCAGAAGTGTCCCGCGGCCGTGCCGACGTCGAGCCAGGCCCTGGGGGTGGTGAAGGGCCGCAGCAGTTCGGCGCGGGCCCGGTAGGTGCCGTTCATCCGGCCCAGGATCAGGGCGGCGCCCTCGCCGCCGAGCCCCTCGTAGAAGTCGCGGTAGTAGAAGTCGAGGCCGTCCGGGGTGAGCCGGGGGTTTTGGAAGACGTGGCCGCAGCGCCGGCACTCTTCGAGGGTGAAGCGGCCGGGCTTGCCCTGCAGCAGGTCGGGCATGCGGACCCGGACGACCGGATCGGGCGCCGAGCACCAGGGGCAGTCGGTGCGCCGCGGCTCGAAGAACCGGTCGGTGCCGTGGGCGAGTTCGGCGGTGTACGCGGCGCGGCGCGTCGGGGCGTCGGCCGCTCCGGGCGCCTTCGGGGGCGGTGTCCGCAGGGTGTGCAGGGCGGTGGACACCGACCGCAGCGGACGTGCCACGGTGGTGCGGGCCAGGCCGGCCGGCCGCAGCCGTCGGGCGGGGGCGGCGACCAGCGCGGGCTGGAGCCAGTACAGCGCGGCCGCCGCGGCTCCCCAACGGGGCGCGGAGTAGAGGCACTTGAGCAGCAGGGCGAGACCGGCGAGCTGGCCGGCCGACAGCAGGACGGGCGGCAGCCCGCGGGCCCGGAGCTCCTCGGCGCGCCGGCCGGGGTCGGGGGCCGGCGCCGCCAGACCGGGGGCGATGGCCCAGCCGGTGGCGTCGGGGGCGTACTCCTTGAGCTCGGCGAGGAGGCGGAGCAGGTCGGCGGCGGAGCGCGGTGGCGCCTCGGCGAGCCGGCCGGGGAGCTGGGCGCGGCGGTGGACCTCGTCGGCCACCAGCACGGCGTGGCCCGCGCCGTGCCCGGGCGCGCCCCGGTCCGTGCGGTGCGCCGCGGGATCGAGCAGCCGGAGCAGGCCGAGGGCGCTCTCGGCGTCGAGCCGCGCCGGGATCAGGTCCAGTACGCGCAGCCCTTCGTGTGCGGCATGGTCGACGGCGGCGCGCAGGGTCGCCTCGTCGGCCGTGACGCCGGGCGCGGTGATCAGATGCCAGCCGGTGAGCGGTGGCCGCGCGGTGTCGTACGGTCCGGCCACGTCCAGCAGGGGCAGCGCGGCGAGCCGGCGGCGGGCGCGTACGGTGCCCGCGGCCAGGGCCAGCGCCGTGGCGGCCGCCGCGGTGCGCGTACCGGCACGGAAACGGTGTGCTGGTGCCATCTGCCTCACGATCCTTTCTCGGACGCGGTGCGGTGGTCGGTGCCGACGGGGTCCGTGCCGGGGCCGAGCGGCAGCTTCTCCAGGCGGTCGGCCGCGGCGGTGGCACCGCCCGCCGCCGCGAAGGAGGCCTGGATGCGGCGGGCCGCGCCGCGGTGGGCCGGGTCGTCGAGCACGGCCGTCAGGGCCCGTCGCAGCTCGTCGGTACGGGCCCGGCCGAAGCGCACCCGTACGCCCGCGCCGGCCTCGGTCACCTGGCGCGCCACGATCGGCTGATCGTCGCGGACCGGCGCCACGACCAGCGGCAGCCCGTACGCGAGCGCCTCGCACACGGTGTTGTGGCCGCCGTGGCACAGCACGGCGTCGAGGTGTGGCAGGAGCTGGAGCTGGGGGACGTACTCCTGGTGCAGCACGTTCGGCGGGAGGTCCCCGGCGAGGTCGCCGGGGGCGGCAAGGATCAGCTGCGCGCGGTCGGCCAGGGCGGCCGCGGCGCGCAGCACCGCGGGGTAGAAGCGGGCCCCGGCCTCGCGGTTGAGCGTGCCCAGGGAGACCAGTACGCGGGCGCGTCCGGGATCCAGCCGACGCCAGGGGAAGTCACCGGCGGGCGGGCGGGGTCCTAGGGCGGGGCCTACGAAGGCGTAGTGCGGGCCCCACTTTTCGCCCCCCGCCCCCACCCCCCGGCACCCTCCCTCCCCCCTACGGGGGGAGGGAGGGTGGGGGCGGGGGAGGGTGTGTGGGTGGGGTGGGGGAGCCTCGCCCAGGCGAGGTCGGGAAGCCTCGCTGACGCGGGGTCGGGAAGCCTCGCTGACGCTGGGCCGGGGAGCCTCGCCCAGGCGGGGCGAGGGCACTCCGGTCAGGTGGTGTACGGGATCCTCGCCCGGCCCGGGCGAGCCCCCCTCCCCCACCAGCTCGGGTGTCGAGAACACCAGCACCAGGTGCGGCGAGAAGCGCGGGTCCCAGCCGGCGGGTGCGCCGCAGTCGGCGAGCAGGCCGGCGATGCGCCGCGCCACCCACTCCCCCACTTTCGGGAAGCCGTCGAACGGCCTGGTGAACTCCGCCGAGGTGGTCGCCGAGGTCGCCCAGGGCAGGCCGTGCCGGCGCGCCACCAGGGGCCCGGCGAAGGCCTGTTGGTCGGCCACCAGCACATCGGGCGTGAAGGCTTCGACGGCGGCGTGCACCCCGGGCAGCATCGCGTGGGCGAGCGGGACCAGGGCCTCCTCCCACAGGAAGCGCAGGGCCGCGACACCGCGCAGATCGCGCCATCGCCGGTGCAGTACGTCATAGCCGTCGGCCGCGCCCCGGTCCCCCGCCGGGTACAGCCGGGCGCCGGCCGGGAGCAGGGTCGTCAGGGCCGCGGTGGGGCCGGTCCAGGCGACCTGGTGTCCGCGTGCGGTGAGTTCGGCGGCGACGGCGAGCGTGGGGTTGAGGTGCCCGGCGAGCGGCGGGACGACGAAGAGGACTCTCATCCGGCCACCGCCCCGGCCCGTACGCGCAGCCGCCCCAGTACGGCGTCGCACAGCCCTTCGGTGGCCTCCTTGAGCACGGTGTGCCCCACATCCGGCAGCACACACAGCTCACAGTCGGGCGCGATGGCCGCCAACTCCCTTGCTCCTGGGAGGAGTTCGGACTTCTCCCCATAGACGGCGAGGACCGGGCGGCTCAGCCGGGCGAAGTCGCCGGCGGTGAAGGGGCCGGCGGCCGCGATGTCCTCGATCAGCGTGGTGTGGTTGAGCAGGGCGTCGGCACCGGCGGTCAGCCGGGCCTCCTTGCGCCGCCCGAGCGCGGCGAGCTGCTCGGTCAGCCGGCCGTCTTCGAGGCCGAGGGCGGCGGCGGTGAGGGTGTCGGTCATCTCCTCGACCCAGTCGCCGGTCAGCTGGGCGTCGATCAGCACCAGCGAGGCGACCAGGTCGGGCCGCAGGAGCGCGGTGTGCAGGGCCACGGCGCCGCCATGGCTGTTGCCGATCAGATGGACCGGGCCGAGGTCCGGCCCGACTGCGGCGAGCAGTGCGATCAGGTCGGCCGCCGCGGTGTCCCGGTCGTAGCCGGTGGGCGGGCGTTCGCTGCGGCCGTGCCCGCGCTGGTCGTAGAGGAGCACCTCGTGTCCGGCGCGGCAGAGCGGGCCGGCCAGGGTGCAGTAGAAGCTCGACAGGTTGTCCATCACCAGCCCGTGGAGGCAGACGACGGTGGGTCCGTCGGGTCGGGAGCCGGCGCCCCGGGCCGGCAGCCGCTGGGTGTGCAGGCGCAGTCCGCCCGCGTCGGTGTGGGCCATGGCGCGCTCAGCCCGCGCAGGCCCGGTCGGCGGTGGTGACCTGGTCGATGTGGACGGCGAGTTCGCCGACCGTCATGGCCAGGATCTGATCGATGTCCTTCTCCGCGAGCAGGCCGAGGAGGTCCACCGCCGTGCCGTAGCGCTGCTGCAGCAGCTCGGCCAGGGCGACGAACTCGATGCTCTCCAGCGCCAGATCGTCGTTGAAGGTGGTCGCGGCGGTGATCGGCCCGACGACGAGGAGCTCCTCGCCGGCGACGCGCACCAGCATGTCGGTGATCTCGTCCAGGATCGGACGGATGCGCTCGGGGTGGGCGTCAGCTGGCATGGGTGGCCTCCGTGGGGGTGAGGGTGTCGGTGCCCGCAGGGTCCTCGGGACGCGGGCCGGTCCAGGCGACGACATGGCGGGCGGACCGGTCGTGGACGGAGTCGAGGTGGACGAGGTGGTGCCGGCCGTCGGGTGCGGCCAGGACGAGCGCGCCGTCCGGTGCGGAGGTGACGGCCCAGTTCTCCGGCCGGACTCCGGGGCCGCCGCCGGTAGCGCGGGATGCCGCCTGCTTGGCGCACCACAGCGCGGTGAGCCAGTGGCCGCGGTCCCCGCCGGGTGATGCCTCGCGGGCGAGGAGGGCGTCGGCCAGGCGGTGTTCGGCCGGGGTGGGAGCGAGCCGTCCCAGGTCCCGCGGATCGTCGGTGACGGTTTCGACGGCGATCCCGGCGGGGCCCGACCGTCGGGCGAGGGCGACCGCGAACCGCTCCCGGCAGGCGACGGAGAGCCGGATGCCGTCGGCGAGCGCGCCCTCCGGGCGGGGACGGCCGCCACCGTCCTCGACGAGGGGGATCTCGACCGGGAAGACGGGTCCGGCTCCCGCTTCCCACAGCAGCTCGCGCACCGCGTCCTTGGCCGCGATCCGGCCCAGCAGCCATGCCGCGCGGTCCCGGGGCGGGCAGCGGTCGAAGCGTGCGCGTTCGGCGGCGCCCAGATAGCGGCGCATGACCAGCTCCTGCGAGGCCGGGTCCGGCCAGCGGCGCCGGGCCAGGGTCCAGCCGCCCGGCCGGGGTTCGCCGATGCCGCACACCTCCGGCGTGAACTTCATCGGCCACACCCGCTCGTCGGCGGCGAAGCGGCGGTACGTCCAGCCCTCCAGGTGCGCCCACACCCGGCCGTCGGCGCCGCACAGCTCGACGTCGCCGCGTACCGAGCCGGGCCCCACCTCGCGGATCCGGGCGGTGGCCGTCAGCAGCGTGCCCTCGCGGGGCGGCGGCCCGTGGAGCCGTACCCGCTCCAAGGTCGCGGGGAAGACGAGCCGGTCGCCGCTGAGTTTCAGCTGCATCCAGTGGCCGAGGAGCTGTCCGGCGGCGTCCAGGAGGGCGCCTGGCGCGGGCAGTGCGCGCAGCGTTCCGCGGATGCCGTCGGCGGCGAGCGTGGTGACCTCGTGGACCCCGGCGAACGCCGGGCCGTGGAACATCCACCGGTCGCGGTAGAGGGCCCGGGCGCTGACCGGGGCGGGGCCGCCGGACGTCAGCGGCGCGGGGTCGGGGGGCGGCGGGGGCGGGTGGTGAGCGGCGAGGTGGACGGTGACGGTGGCGTACTCGCCGAGGTCCACCCGGACACGGCCGGGCCCGGCGGGGGTGGCGGTGACCGTCAGGTCGACGGGTGGGGCGACGGGCAGCCAGCGCAGCGCCCGTACGTCGGAGTAGCCGGTGACGGTGTGCCCGGGGTCGGCTTCGCGGGCCGCTTCGGCGGCCAGCTCCAGCAGGGTGGTCATGGGGACGACGGGGAAGCGGTCGGCGGGCTCGGGCCAGTCGTCGGGCTGGAGGTAGACGCAGTGGTCGCGGACGTAGGGGAGGGTGTCGAGGGAGAGGTGGCGGACGGTGCGGCGGGGGCCGGGGCGCGGCGACGGCGCCGGGGCGGCCGCGGCGGCCAGCGCGCGGGTCGCGGCGGCCGTTTCGGCCAGGACGTCCTCCAGGGCCCGCCGGACGGGGTCCGCGGCGGGGGACGACGGGGGCGGAGACGACGGGGGCGGAGGCGACGGGGGCGGAGGCGGTGCGTCGGCGGGCGGGTGGAGCGGGATGCGCGGCGCCGCGTCGCCGAGGCGGACGAGCGGGGTGCCGAGGTCCAGCCGGACCGCACCGGCCGCGGCCGCTCGCGGCGCGAGCCGGTCCCAGCGGGGGCTGAGCCCCTCGGTCCACAGCGCGGCGGCCAGGCGGCGCAGTTGCGCCCTGCCGGTGTGGCGGGGGTCGGCGGCCGCCACGGCGAGGTGGTCCCGGTCGTGCAGGGTGTCGGCCACGAAGCCGGTGAGGCTGCCGGCTCCGGCCTGGACGAAGACGCGTACGCCGGTGTCGTACAGCCGTCGGGTCAGTTCCTGGAAGCGGACCGGTTGCAGGAGGTGACGCAGCACCAGCCGGCGTACGGCGGAGGCGTCGTGCGGGAAGGGGGCGGCGGTGGTCGCCGACCATACGGGCAGCCGCGGGTCCCGCAGCGGCAGGGCGTCGAAGGCGGCGCGGGCCTGGTCGAGGTAGGGCGCCCACATCGGCGTGTGGAAGCCGGAGCGGAAGGGCATCTCCTGGGCCCGTACGCCTTGGGCGGCGAGCCGGCGTACGGCCTCGGCCAGCTGCGGCCCGTCCCCGCAGATCACCGACTGGTGCGGGCAGTTGTCATGGCTGACCGCGACCCGCGCCAGGCCCTCCAGCGCCGCGGCGGCCTGTCGCGCGCCGCAGCCCAGGGCCGCGTAGACCAGGTCGGGTACGGCGAGGGAGGTCGGCCGCAGCGAGTCGAGGAAGGTGTCGACGGCCTGCGCCGGATACATGCCGGCGCAGACCATGGCGGTCCATTCGCCGAGGCTGTGTCCGGTCAGCAGGTCGGGGGCGATGCCCAGTTCGTCCAGCGCGCGGGCGAACAGCCGGCCGACGGCGACGCTGTCGACGGCCCGTTCGACCAGGGCGTCGCCGCCGCTCAGCCGTGGGCGGGGCAGCCCCAGTTGGTCGGCGGCGTCGTCGGCGCGGGGCGGCGGCTCCGCCTCCAGCCCCGGGAAGAGCAGGGCCAGCCGCGCCCCCGGTTCCTGGGCGTACGGCCCGAAGTACGGGCTGGGGGTGAACCAGATGTCGCCGCGGCCGCGCCAGGGCCGTGCGCGCGCCAGGACCCGGGCGGCCAGGGCGCGGCGCTGGGGGGTGGGGTCGATGAGAGCGAGGCGGCAGGGGGCGGCGCGGGGCGGGGTCGGCGCGGGGCTGTCTTCGTCGCGTGCGCCGCTGTCCTTGTCACGTGGACCGGTGTCTTCGTCGCGTGCGCCACTGTCCCTGTCACGTGGACCGGTGTCTTCGTCGCGCAGGGCGTGTGCCAGTTCTTCCGGGGTGCGGGCGGCGAGCAGGACGGTGCGTTCCGGCTCCGCGACGCGCAGCGCCGCCCTGTGCGACGGGGTGGTGGGCGGTGCGGGCGGCGGGGCGGCGGGGCTGTGGTGTCCCGGCGCCTCTTCGAGGACCGCGTGGGCGTTGATCCCGCCGAACCCGAAGGCGTTGACACCGGCCCTGCGAGGGTGTCGCGGCCCGGCGTCCCAGGGTTCCGCCTCGGTGACCGGGCGCATGCGGGTGTGTGCCAGGCCCTCGTGCGGCTCGTCCAGGTGCAGGGTGGGCGGCAGGGTCCGGTGGTGCACGGCGAGGGCGGCCTTGATCAGCCCGGCGATGCCGGCGGCCTGCATGGTGTGGCCCAGCATCGACTTCACCGATCCCAGCCCGACCGGCCCGCGGCCCCTCCCGGCCGGGCCGAACACCCGGGCCAAGGTGTCGAGTTCCGCCGCGTCACCGACCGGTGTTCCGGTGCCGTGCGCCTCCAGCAGCCCGAGTGCCGCCGGGTCCCGCGGGTCGAGTCCGGCGTCGCGCCAGGCCTGCGCCAACGCGGCCACCTGGCCGTCCACCTGAGGACTCATCAGGCTCGCGGTGCGCCCGTCCCCGGCCACTCCCACGGCCCGGACGACCGCGTAGACCCGGTCACCGTCGCGCTCGGCGTCGGCCAGCCGCTTGAGGAGGACGACGCCGGTGCCCTCGGACAGCAGGGTGCCGTCGGCCCGCCGGTCGAAGGGGCGGATGCGCTGGGTGGGGCTGAGCGCCCGCAGCTGGGTGAAGACGCTCCACAGGGTCGCGCTGTGGCAGTGGTGTACGGCGCCGGCGACCATCAGGTCGCAGCGGCCGGCGGCCAGCAGGCCGGCGGCCTGTTCCACGGCCAGCAGCGAGGAGGCGCAGGCCGCGTCGAGGGTGTAGGCGGGGCCCCGGAAGTCCAGCCGATTGGCGGCCCGGGCGGCGGTGAAGCTGGGCACCAGGCCGATGGAGGCCTCCGGCTGTTCGGGACCCAGGCTCTCCTGGAAGGCCTCCCGGACCGCCCGGATTCTCGACTCGCCCAGTTCCGGGGCGAGTTCGCGCAGGGTGGCGGCGAGCTGGTGGGCGGTGCGGACGCGCTGGTCGAGCCGGGCGGTGGCCGCTCCCATGAAGCCGCCGCGGCCGAGGATCACACCGATCCGGGAGCGGTCGGCGGGCAGCTGCTCCTGGCCTCCCGCGTCGGCGACGGCGGCGGCGATGGCACGCAGGGCGAGCAGTTGGTCGGGCTCGGCGCCGGCGACGGCGGCGGGCATGATGCCGAAGCAGGTCGGGTCGAAGGCGGTCGGCCCGGCCAGGAAGCCGCCGCGCCGGCAGTAGAAGCGGTCGCTGCGGGCGGGGCCTTCGGCGCCCGCCGGGTCGTAGTAGACCTCCGGGTCCCAGCGGCCGGGCGGCACGTCGGTGACGCAGTCCGTCCCGGCCACCAGGTTGCGCCAGTACGCGGCGAGGTCGTCGGCGCCGGGGAGGACCGCCCCCATCCCGACGATCGCGGCGTCCGTGGGCCGGGGGCCGGCCCCTCGCCCGCTGCGCTCACTCATCGCCCGCCGCCTCCCCGGCGGCCTCCGCCGCCAGTACGACCTGGGGCGCTGTGCCATGGGCCAGTTCGTCCAGGAGGGCGGCGACCGCGGCGTCGGGGTCCAGCAGTGGGATGCCGCGGCGCGCGTAGGCGCGGGCCAGTTCCGGGGTGACCATGCCGCCGCCGGTGGCCGCCCACGGGCCCCAGTCGACGGCGAGCACACGGTGCGCCGTCCGGGCCGACCAGGCCCGCGCGAGGGTGTCCAGGGCGTCGTTGGCGGCGGCGTAGTCGGCCTGGCCCCGGTTGCCGAAGACCCCGGCGACGCTGCCGAAGAGGACGAGGAAGCCGGTGTCGTCGCCGGCGGCGGCGAGCAGATGGCGGGCGCCGTCGACCTTGGTGGCGAAGACCCGGGCGAAGGAGTCCGGGTCCTTGTCCCGCAGCAGCTTGTCCTCCAGCGTGCCCGCGCCGTGCACGATCCCGTCGAGGCGGCCGTGGCGGTCCCGGATGTCTCGCGCCACGGCGCGTACCGCCGCGGCGTCGGTGACGTCCGCGGCGTGGTAGCGCACGGAGGCAGCGTGCGGCTCCAGTGCGGCGAGCGTCGCGGCGATCTCGCGCCGGGCGAGGATGTCGGTGGCCGCCGCCTCGATCTCGGCGGGCCTGCGCAGTCCTTGGGAGATCAGCGCGGCGCGCAGGGTGATGCGGTCGGGGGCGTGGGCGAGGGCCGGGTCCTCGGGGGCC
This sequence comes from Streptomyces sp. NPDC059008, assembly GCF_042749045.1. Lineage (NCBI taxonomy): Bacteria > Bacillati > Actinomycetota > Actinomycetes > Kitasatosporales > Streptomycetaceae > Streptomyces > Streptomyces sp. NPDC059008. The sequence goes on from NZ_JBHYJC010000009.1 coordinate 93,120, forward strand.
TCGGCTCGGGGCGTACGTCCCAGGAGTTCGATGTGGCAGCCGTGGGTGCGGGCCAGCGCGAGGGCCGTACGGGCGGTGATGCCGCGGGCGCCGCCGGTCAGCAGCACCACGGAGCCGGGGCCCAGCGGTGTGCGGTCCGCGGCGGTCCGAGCCTGCGGCAGCGGGGTGCGCACGGTGCGCAAGGTGGTGCGGGTGCCGTTGGTGCGGCCGACGACGACCGGCTCGCCGGGGGCGCAGAGTTCGGCCAGGAGGTGGGCGGCGATGCGCTCCGGGCGGTCCTTGGGGTCGATGTCCACGGCGCGGATCAGGACGTCGGGGTATTCGAGCGCGGCGGCACGGGCGAAACCGCGCAGTCCGGCGCCCGGCAGCGGGTCGGGGCCGGAGGCGGCGGCGTCCTGCCCGAACGTGCCGCCGGCCGCGGTGGCGAGCAGCAGCCGGCGGGCGCCGCCGGTCAGGGCGGTGCGCAAGCCCGCGTACTGTCCCGGCAGTACGGCGGTGCGGCCCGCCCGCAGCGCGCTGAGGTCGACCACCCCGTCCGCGGTGACCTGGGCCAGCCGTTCGGCGGGGACCGTGCGTACCCGGGCCCCATGGCTCTCCAGCAGGGCGGTGAGCGCGAGCGCCACGCCCTGTCCGTCCTCCACCACGGCGAATTCGGCGCCTGCCACCACCTCGGCGGGCGGGCGGCTCGCGGGCGGGCCCAGCGGGGCGACGTCGACGAGGTAGCGGGTGGGGGGCCGGCCGGCCGCGGAGCTGGTGGCGGGCGCGGGGGCGGCGGGCGGGGCCGGTAGGGCTTCGGGGGGCGTGGGCGGCTCCGGCGCGGGTTCGGGGGTGGCGGCGGTGATCCGTTCGACGATGCCGCTGATGGTCTTGACCCGGGACAGCTCCTCCACCACCGACTCCGCGGCCCCGTCGGCGTCCTGCGGCAGCCCGATCCGGTCGGCCAGTGCCCCGATGATCTCCACCCGCTTGATGGAGTCCACCGAGAGGTCGGCCTCCAGGTCGAGTCCGGCGTCGAGCATCTCGCGGGGGTAGCCGGTGCGGGTGTGGATGATCTCGCGTACGGCGTCGAGGAGTTGGGCGGGGGTCAGGCGCGCCGGCCGGGCGTCCGGGGCAGGCGCGGCCCCGGTGCCGGCTCCGGTGTCGGCTCCGGCCGGGCCGGTTCCGGGCAGGTCGGACCCGGCCAGGTCGGTCCCGGCCAGGTCCGCCCCGTCGTACGGCGCGAGCGGCCGCTCCGACACGGGCGCGGTCCGCGGGGCCGCGGGCGCGGTCCGCGGGGCCGCGGGGTCCGCCTCGCCCAAGTACCGCAGCACCACGTCCCGTTGCGCCAGCACCAGCTCGCGCGCGCCGCGCAGATACTCCAGCACCGCGTACTGCCGCGCCGCTTCCCCCGGGGCGGCGGGGCCGTCGTCGGTTGCCGCCGCCACCGGCCGGACCGAACGCACCGCATGCTGCCGCGCCGCTTCCCCCGGGGCGGCGGGGCCGTCGTCGGTCACCGCCGCCATCGGCCAGACCGAACGCACCGCATGCTGCCGCGCCGCTTCCCCCGGGGCGGCGGGGCCGTCGTCGGTCACCGCCGCCACCGGCCGGACCGAACGCACCGCATACTGCCGCGCCGCTTCCCCTGGGGCGGCGGGGCCGTCGGCCGGTGTCGTCGCCACCCGCCGCGCCGGACGCAGCCCGCCCGGGAGGCAGGCACCGTCGGCGGTGCGCACCAGGTGTCCGTCCACCAGCCATCCGGGGCGGCGCGGCGCTTCCTCGGGCAGTGCGCGGGTGCGCCCGCGAAACAGCGCCTCCGGGTCGACGGGGACGCCCGCGGCGGCGAGCCGGGCCAGCACATGCGGCAGCCGGGTCAGGCCCGGCTCACCGGGCACGTCCAACGCCACGGCGGTGTGCGGGCGTTCGCCCAGGATGCGGCCGACGAGTCCGGTGAGGACCCGGCCGGGCCCGGCCTCCACGAAGGTGCGTACCCCGGCGGCGTACATGTCCTCGATCTGGTCCACGAAGCGCACCGGTGCGGCTACCTGCCCGGCCAGGGTGTCGCGGATCGCGGAGGTCTCGCGGCCGTAGGGGCGGGCGGTGGCGCCCGACCAGACGGGGAACGCGGTCCCCGACAGCCGCGTGGCGCGCAGCTCCTGGGCCAGTTCCTCGCCCGCCGGCTCCAGCCGGGGGCTGTGGAAGGCGCAGGCGACCGGTATGCGCCGCGCCTCGGTGCCCGCCGCGCACAGCGCCGCCACGGCCTGTTCCACGGCGTCGGCGGGTCCCGAGATCACGCTCTGTTCGGGCGCGTTGTGGTTGGCGACCACGACTCCGGGTGTGTCGCGGGTCAGCTCCCGTACGCGGGCGGGAGCGGCGGCCACGGCGGCCATCGCCCCGGGGTCGTCCCCGGCGGCCCGGACGATCGCCGCGGCACGGCGGTCGCTGAGCCTGAGCAGCGCCTCGGTGTCGTAGGCGCCGGCCGCCCACAGCGCGGTCAGCTCGCCGAAGGAGTGGCCCGCCGCGCAGTCCGGGCGCACCCCGAGCGTGGTGAGCAGCCGGTGCGCGGCGACGGAGGCCAGACCCAGGGCCGGTTGGGCGACGCGGGTGTCGGTCAGGGCGGCGGACTGGGCCCTTCGCTGCTCGGCGGTGAAGGCGGTGGGCGGGAACATGGCCGCGACGCAGTCCGGGTCGGCGTCGTCCAGGAGGCCGCGCAGCGCGGGGAAGGCGACGAACAGCTCGCCCAGCATGCCGGTGCGCTGACTGCCCTGGCCGGGGAAGAGGAAGGCGACCAGGCCGGGGTCGGCGTCCTGCCGGCGCGGGTACACGCCGTCGGTGGCCGTGCCCCGCCGCGCCGCGTCCAGCCGGGCGGCGAGCCGGTCGAGGTCCTCGGCGACGACGCAGACCTGTATCGGCGCGTCGGCCGCGGCCGCGGCGGTCTCGGCGGCCAGATCGCGCAGCGGCCAGGGCCGCCCGGCCGCGTCGTTGTCCGCCAGGCGTGCGGCGAGGCGGTCGACGGCGGCCGCGGCGGCGGCGCGGTCGGCCCCGCGGAAGCAGAACAGCTCGGCGGGCCACTCCTGGAGGGTGTGGGCGGGTTCGTCGGCGCCCGGATAACCGGCGAGCACGGCGTGGTAGTTGGTGCCGCCGAAGCCGAAGGCGCTGACCCCGGCGACGCGGCGTTCGACGGGGGCCGTCCAGGGCCGGGCGCCGCCGGCCTCGAAGCGGAACGGCCCGGTGTCGGCCCCCGGCCGGGTCAGATGCAGGGTCGGCGGCCGCACCCCGGCGTGCACGGCGCGTGCGGTCTTGATGAGTCCGGCCAGTCCGGCCGCGCATTTGGTGTGCCCGATCTGCGACTTGACCGAGCCCAGTGTGCAGCTGCCCGGTGCGGCCCCCGCGGCCTGGAACAGGTCGGTGAGGACGGCGAGTTCGGTGGCGTCGCCGACGACGGTGCCGGTGCCGTGGGCTTCGAGGAGGCCCACCTGGGCCGGGCTGATGCCGGCGCGGCGGTAGGCGCGTTCCAGGGCGCGGCGCTGTCCCTCGGGCCGTGGCGCGGTCAGGCCGAGCGACCGCCCGTCGCTGGCGCTGCCGACCGCCTTGACCACCGCGTAGATCCGGTCGCCGTCCCGCTCGGCGTCCTCGACGCGTTTGAGGACCAGCGCGCCGACGCCCTCGCCGAGCGCGATGCCGTCGGCGGCCGCGTCGAAGGGGCGGCACCGGCCGGTGGGCGACAGGGCGCGCACGGACGCGAACATCAGGTAGTCGTTGATGCCGTTGTGCACGTCGGCGCCGCCGCACAGGACCATGTCGGCGTCCCGGTCGCGCAGTTGGCGGCAGGCCAGGTCCAGCGCGGCGAGCGAGGAGGCGCAGGCGGCGTCCACGGTGCAGTTGGCCCCGCCCAGGTCCAGGCGGCTCGCGATCCGCCCGGCGATGACGTTGGCGAGCACTCCGGGGAAGGAGTCCTCGGTCAGCCGGGGCAGTTCGGCGTCCAGGGCCGGCGGCAGGTCGCCCAGGTAGGCGGGGTGCAGTGCGCGCAGGCCGTAGGCGCCGGCCAGTTCGGTGCCGGCCTCGGCGCCGAAGACGACGCCGGTGCGGGCGCGGTCGAAGTCGCGGTCGGCGTATCCGGCGTCCGCCAGGGCCTTGGCGGCCGCTTCCAGGGCGAGCAGCTGGACGGGTTCGATGCCGGTGAGGGAGGCCGGCGGGATGCCGTGGGCGAGGGCGTCGAAGGGGATGGCGGGCAGGAATCCGCCCCACCGCGAGGGGGTGCGCTCGCCCGCCCTCGCGGGGTCGGGGTCGTGGTAGGTGGCGGCGTCCCAGCGTTCGGCGGGCACCTCGGTGACGGAGTCGACGCCGGCGACGACGTTCGACCAGTAGCGGGCGGTGTCGGGCGCGCCCGGATAGCAGCAGGCCATGCCGACGATGGCGATGTCCAGCGGCGCCGCCTGCTGGTCCTGATGCCCGGCGGGTGGCCGAAGCTGCTTCGCCCGGGCGTCGAGCAGGGCGCTCGCCCCTTCGGTGACGTCCGTGTGCAGCGCGGCGAGGGAGGTGGTGGCGCTGCGGGCGGTGGCGGCCTGGCCCAGCATGTACAGCCCCTCGCGCAGCTGGTCCGGCTCCCCCACCGGTGCCGGCGGTCCGCCGTCGGTGTGGCGCAGGCCCTTGCTCGCGATCCGCAGCCGACCGAGGTTGCGCCGCTCCAGCTCCTCCCACCGGGTCCGCGGGTCCACGCCGTCCGCCGCGAGCCGCCGCTCGGTCGCGGCGAACTCCGCGGCGTAGGCGGTCTCGGCGCAGCGCGTGGCGTGCCCCGGCGCGGTCCGCAGCAGTACGGTCCGCTCGCAGGCCAGCGCGGTGTCCTGGAAAGCCGGTCGGACGGCGCCGGTGGCCACGGCCTCCTCGGTGAAGAGGTAGGCGGTGCCCATCAGGACGCCGATCCGGGCGCCGCGCTCGGCGAGCGGGGCGGCGGCGGCCGCGGCCATGGCGGCGGAGCGGGCGTCGTGGATGCCGCCCGCGAAGAGCACATCGAACTCCTCGGCGGTGCCGCGGTGCTCCCGGTCGTAGGCCAGCAGCCGCTCGATCTGCTCCTCCCACAGCGGGAAGCTGGCCCGCGGGCCGGTGTGGCCACCGCACTCCTGCCCTTCGAAGACGAATCTGCGGGCGCCTTCGGCCAGGTAGCGCTCCAGCAGGCCGGGCGAGGGGACGTGCAGGTAGGTGCGGGTCCCGGCGGCTTCGAGCGGCGCGGACTGGGCGGGGCGGCCGCCGGCGATGAGGGCGTACGCGGGGGCGAACTCGGCGACCGCGGCGAGCTGGGCGCGGCGCAGCTCGGGCGGGGCGAAGCCGAGCAGGCCCACGCCCCACGGCCGCTCCCCCAGCCGCTCGGCGGTCTCGGCCAGCAGGCGGCGCACCTGCTCGCCGTCCATGACCGCGAGGGCGAGAAAGGGCAGCCCGCCCTCGGCGGCCACCGCGGCGGCGAACGCGGCCTCGTCACTGACCCGGGTCATCGGCCCTTGGGCCACCGGGAGATGGCGGGCATCGGGGCGGGGCGCGAGCGGCCGGGTGCGGGCGGCCGCGGCGAGGTGACCGGTGACGGCGGACCGTACGGCCGTGAGGATGCCGCCGGTGGTGCGGTGCCGCGCGGCGAGCCGGGCGGCGAACGCGCCGTCCTGGCCGACGGGGAGCGGGTCGGTGGGCAGATCGGGGCGGGTCAGCACGCGGTGGCCGTCGACGAGTGCGGGCTCGCTGCCGTCCATGGCCCGCAGGGCGGCGGCCAGCCGGCGGGGCAGCCGCTGTTCGCCCTCGGTGGTCAGCGCGAGCTGGGAGTCGAGCAGCACACCGGCCGCCCCGCCGGCGACGGCCGCGGCGGCGGTGTGCGGGCCGATGCCGCCGGCCGCGAGGACGGGGACGGTGGTGCCCGGGTCGGCGAGTACGCGCTGCAGCAGTACGCAGGTGGTGAGTTCACCGACCCGGCCGCCGGACTCGTGGCCGCGGACGACCAGCGCTTCGGCGCCGGCGGCACAGGCGGCCGCGGCTTCCTGGGGGCTGGTGACCTCGGCCCATATCCGGCGCCGGCCGCCGTCGGACCAGTCGTGGCGGCCCTCGGTCCGGTGCCGCGCGGTGGCGGTGAACTCCTCCGGGTCGGCGAGCAGCACGGTGTCGACCGCGGCCGGCAGTTCGCCGGGGGTCAGCGGGCAGCCCACCGGTACGCGTACGCCGTGCGGCCGCCGCAGCCGGCGGGCGAGCCCGGCGAGGGCGGTGCGCGCCGGGCCGGCGTGGCGGCCGAGGTCCAACAGGCCGAGCGCGCCGGCGCGTTCGGCGGCCGCGACGATCCGTTCGTCCGGCTGCTCGAAGGGCGAGAGCGCGACGACGAGGTCGCGGCCGGTCGCGGCCGGCCGTGTGGATCTGGGGCGGGGGGAGGTGCCGGAGTGAGGGGGG
>NZ_JBHYJC010000009.1:99525-243913 GCF_042749045.1 Streptomyces sp. NPDC059008
CCCCCCCCCCCCCCCCCCGCGCCCCGCCCCCCCAGTGAGGGGGGCGGGAGACCACGGGCGCTCCTTGTGCTGCGTGGGGGACGGACACGCTGACCACTGCCACCTGCGGTAACCAGCGGTATCCCGCTGATGCCGATGCATCGTGGGGCCACCCCCTTGCACTGTCAACGACCTTGCGTCAGGCGGTGGTTGATTCCGCCAAGGTCACCACCGCGCCGGCCGCGCGCACCGCTCCGCCCCGATTGACCGGCGCCGACCTGCGCCTTTGCACCGTGCGCCGTCCCGTATCCGCACGCCGGCGCACCGGTCCGCGCCGCCCCGTCCCATGCCCGCCCGGCATGGTTCGGTGCCGAGCGGGTCTTGCCCCGTCCCCCGGCGGACATCGCCGCGCCATCGCTCCGTCGCCCGCTTCGTCTTACGGGTTCACCCCGACCCGGCTACGGTCCGCGCATGGCCCTCACCCTCCAGCAACTGCGTTATCTGGTCGCGGTCGCGGACTGCCGGTCCATCACCGCCGCGGCCGCCGCCGTCTATGTGGCCCAGCCCGCGCTCTCCCGCGCCGTCCAGGCCCTGGAACGCGATCTGGACGTGGCGTTGGTGACCCGTAAGGGCCGTGGCGTGGAGTTGACGTGCGAGGGGGCCCGGGTGGTGCGCCTGGCCCGTACGGTGCTGGACGCGGTGGACGCGATCGAGGACATCGGCGCGGCGCACGGCGGGGGCGCCCGGGAGAAGCTGTGCGTCGTCGCCACCCCGACCCTGGCGATCGATCTCGCGGCCGAGCTGCTGCCGGCCTTCACCGCGCGCCACCCGGCGGTGGACGTCCAGCTGGTCCAGCGCAGCAGCCGCGAGGCGCTGGTGGAGTGCGTGACCGGTGGCGCGGCGGAACTGGGGCTGGTGGACCTTCCGGTGGACCAGCAGCTGTCCTCGCACCATCTCCAGGAGCGCGAGGTGGTGCTGGTCTCGCCGTCCGGCTCCGGGCTGCCGGACCCGCTTCCGCTGCGGCGGCTGGACGGGCTGCCGATGGTGCTGCCGACCCGGGGCACCGGCAGGCGGACCGAGTTGGAGTCGATGTTCAGCCGGCTGGGTGTGCGTCCGGTGGCGGCGCTGGAGGTGGACGAGCGGCTGGCGTGGGTGGCGAGTGTGCTCGGCGGGCACGGCTCGCTGGTCTGGTACCGCGATATGGCGTCACGCACCTTCGGCTCGCGGGCCGAGGTGCGTTCGTTCCGCCCGGCGCTGCTGCGTCCGGTCGGCATCGTGCACGCCCGCAGCCCGTTGAGCCGGCCGGCCCGCTCCTTCCTCGCGCAGGCCCGGCGCACCGCCCCGGTCCGCGAACCGTCGCGCTGACGGACCGGCCGCCGCAGGCCATACCGGCCCGTTATCGCTCCCCTGCCCAACGGGTGGCGGGGCGGCCTTGGCGTCATGACCGGCCACCGCCACCTTGGACGCATGTCCCCCTCACCCCGCTGCGCGACGGCCCGGCCTGGGCGACCGACGGCGCGTACGCGCCGAGCGGCCGGTCGTATGTGGTGCGCAGCGGCGGTCCGTTCGGTCCGAACACCGGCTATTCGGTGCTGAAGGGCCGTCAGTTGCCTTTCAGCACCTCGGGGTTGGCGCAGTGCAGCAGCGGCTCGCCGCGCAGATGGCGGCCCACCTCCTCGGCGACGATCCGTGCGGCCTTGTGGGCGACCTGCTGGCTGCCGCCGGCGATGTGCGGGGTCAGCACCGCGCCGGGGGCGGTCAGCAGGCGGGAGCCGGCGGGCAGCGGTTCCTCGGGGAAGACGTCGAAGCCGGCGCCGGCCAGCTGTCCGGAGTCCAGGGCGTCGCAGACCGCGTCGTAGTCGAGCAGCGCGCCGCGGGCGCAGTTGACCAGGATCGCACCGCGGGGCATCGCGGCGATCTGCGCGCGGCCGATCATGCCCTTGGTCTCCTCGGTGACCCGGGCGTGCAGCGAGACGATGCGGGAGCGGCCGAGCAGTTCGTCGAGCGGGACCTGCTCGGCGATACCGGCCAGGGCTTCGGGGCGCACGTACGGGTCGTGGACGAGGACGCGGGCGCCCATGGCGGCGAGCACCTTGGCGACCCGGCTGCCGATGGCGCCGAAGCCGATCAGGCCGACGGTGGCGCCGTCGATCTCGATGCCGCAGTTGTCGTAGTCGTAGTAGTCGCCGCGCCACACGCTGCGGCGCAGGTCGGTGTGGGTGTCGCCGACGCCGCGGGCGGCGGCCAGCATCAGGGTCAGGGTGTGCTCGGCGGTGGCGGTGGCGTTCCGGCCGGGGGCGTAGCAGACGGCGACGCCGTGGCGGGTGGCGGCTTCGAGGTTGGCGTTGACCGGGCCGCCGCGGCTGGTGCAGAACAGCTTCAGGTCGGGGCAGTCGGCGAGGATCCGCTCGGTGAGCGGACCGTGCTCGGTGACACAGATCTCGGCTCCCTGGAGGGCCTCGATCATCTCGTCCTCGCTTCCGGAGGCCTCGATGACCTCGGCGACCGGGCCGAAGGGGGTGTGCGGCCAGTCGAACCGGATCTCGCGGACGTCCAGCGGTGTGTCCCCGGCGGCCGCGCGCACGGCCTCGGTGAACAGGCTCGGGCGGATGAAGTGGTTGCCGGCGACGAGGACGGTGGTGCTCATGGGTCTGTTCTCCTGAAGGGCGGTACCGGGCCGGGTGGGCGCGTACGGGCGGTCAGTGGAGCGCGGGGGCCTGGGTGAGGGCCGGCGCGTTGAAGGTCAGCAGCGCGGTCCGCCCCTGGTCGACGCGGATCTCGGTGAGGGCGCCGTTGTCCAGCCGGGGGAAGACCCGGCGGTAGTCGGCGAGCGGGATGCCCAGCAGATGGCAGAGCAGGACCCGTACGAGGGTGGAGTGCGCGACCACCAGGACCCGGCCGTCGGGTTGTTCGCGGGCGAGGTCGGCGAGGCAGTCGGCAGCGCGCTCGGCGGCGTGGCGGGGGTGCTCGCCGTCGGGCAGGTGGTGCTCGACGGGGTCGGTGAGGAAGGCCGCCAGCCGCTCCGGGAAGCGCCGGCTCATCTCGTCCCTGGTCAGGCCCTCGCCCCGGCCGAAGTCGACCTCGTAGAGCCGCTCGTCGACGCGTGGGGTCAGCCCGCAGGCCTCGGCGGCGGGTGCGGCGGTGAGCCGGGCCCGGGAGAGCGGGGAGCTCCAGACGGCGGTGAGCTGTGCGGTGGCGGCCCAGGTGGCGAGGGCGGCGGCCTGTGCGCGGCCGTGGTCGGTCAGGGGCACGTCGGTGCGGCCGGCGTAGCGGTTCTCCGCATGCCAGACGGTCTCGCCGTGGCGTACGAGGATGAAGTCGGTCACTGTGCTGCCCTCCTGCGGGCGTGGTCGGCCACGTCCTGGCCGAGCCAGCCGCGGCGGGTGAGTTCGTCCACGAAGCGGAGGTGGACGGGGGTGTAGCGGGCGGTGCGGGCGGGTCTCGGCGCGATCTCCCGGTCGATGCGGACCATGGCGGCGGCCGCCTGTTCGAGGCCCGCTCCCGAGGAGGTGGCGGCGAGGACGGCCATGCCGAGGGCGCCCTCGGCCTGCTGCGGCAGGCGTACGGGGCGGCCGAGGACATCGGCGCGCAGCTGGCACCAGTAGGCGTTGCGGGCGCCGCCGCCGGTGAGGGTGAGCGGCCCGTCGATGGGCGCGCCGAGGTGGTCGAGGTAGTCGAAGCAGAGCCGTTCGAGGCAGGCGACGCCGAGGAGCCAGGCATGGAACTCGGCGGCCCGGGTGGGCACTTCCCCCAGGACGAAGGGCACGGCGTCGGGGGCGCGGAAGGGGAAGCGTTCGCCGCCGGTGGAGACCAGCGGGTAGCCGACCGCGTCCGGGTCCAGTGCCGCGGCCCGCGCGGTGAGCGCGTCCAGGTCCGCGCCGTGGAAGTACCGGGAGAGGACGCCGGCGCCGCTGCTGGAGGCGCCGCCGGGGAGCCAGGTCCCGCCGGGTCCGCGGTGGCAGTAGACGACGCCCGCCGGATCGCGGACCAGGTGCGGGCTGGTGCCCTTGAGGACCAGGGTGGTGCCGAGCACCGAGTTCCAGGCGCCCGGGGCGAGGGCTCCGGCGCCGATCTGCGCGGCGCAGCCGTCGGTCATCCCGGCGACGACGGTGGTCCCCTCGGGGATGCCGGTGGCCGCGGCGGCCGCGGCGCATACGGTGCCGAGCACGCTTCCGGGGCGCACCACGTCGGGCAGCATCCCTTCGGGGACGCCGAGTTCGGCCATCACCTCGTGCGGCCAGCGCTCCTCGACGAGGTGGTAGCCGGTCTTGAGGGCGTGGCTGGCGTCGCTCGGCACCTGGCGGCCCGTCAGCCGCCAGGTGACCAGGTCGACCTGGTGCAGCAGCCGGGTCCCGGTCCGCAGCCCGGGGGCGCCCCGCAGCAGTGCGACGAGCTTGGGCAGCGCCCAGGACGGCTGCATGCTGCGGTAGCCCAGCTCCTGCCAGACCGCCGCGCCGGCCGCGTTGACGGCCGGGGCCTGCTCGGCGGCGCGCCCGTCGTCGTACATCAGGCCCGGGGTGAGCGGGGTGCCCTGGGCGTCGGCGAGCAGGATCGTCCCGGAGGTGCCGTCGAGGGCCAGCCCGCGGATCCGGTGGGTGTCGAGGCCCGCCAGGGCCTCCCGGCAGGCGGCGGCCAGTGCGCGCCACCACTCCTCGGGGTCCTGCTCGTGGCGGTTGCCCTGGCGCCGGCTGGTCAGCGGGCGGGCGGCGGTGGCCAGGACCTGCCCGGTGCCGTCGACGGCGACGCAGCGTGCGCTCTGGGTGCCCAGGTCGAGGCCGAGCCAGATGCCGTCGAGAGGCTCGGGCGGGCCGCCGGGGTGGTGCGGGTCAGACAAGGGTGCCTCCAGGGGCGGTGCCGGTGGGGTCGACGGGGTGGCCGGTGGCTTCGGCCGGGCGGCCGGGCGCCGCCGGGCCGCCGCGCCAGGTCGCCCGGCCGCGCCAGCCGGCTTCCCGGGCGAGCGCGCGCCAGCCGAGGAAGTCCTCGTACAGCGCGGCGTAGAACTCCGCGCGCTGTGGCTCCGGCTCCCAACTCCGCTGCATCCGGACGTATTTGGCGGCGGCGCTGTGCATGCTGGTCTCGGCGCCGGTGCGGACCAGGCCGGTGAGGAAGGCGCCTTTGGCGCCGAGTTCGGTGTCTGAGGAGCGCGCGGTGGGCACGCCCGTCGCATCGGCGATCAGCGCGCACCAGGCGTCGCTGTTGGCGCCGCCGCCGCACAGCCGCAGCTCGCCGACGTCCGTGCGGGCGGCGGCCAGTGAGTCGCGCAGCACCAGCGAGAGCCCGTCGAAGACGGCGCGGGCCAGGTCGGCGGGCCGGTGCTCCAGGGACAGGCCCCAGAAGGAGCCGCGGGCCCCGGGGTCGAGGAACGGGGCGCGCTCGCCGGCCGGGGAGAGGTAGGGCAGGAACATCAGTCCCCGGGCGCCGGGCTCGGACTCGAAGGCCAGCTGCGCCAGCTCCGGCGGGCCCGGCAGATGCAGCAGCCGCGCCGCCCAGCCGAGCACCTCGGCGCCGTTGAGCGTGGGGAAGGCGCGCAGCACCCGTTCGCGGCCGCGGTAGGCGATGTGGATGCCGGACGGCTCGCCGCTGGTGTCGATCTCCGTGCGGACGATCTCGGTGCACAGAGTGGTGCCGAGGATGCTGCAGGCCTGGCCGGGGTTGACGACGCCGACGCCGCGGGCGGTGGAGGCGATGTCGTAGGGCGCCATCACCACCGGGAGCCCGGCGGGGAGCCCCAGTTCGGCCGCGGCGGTGGTGGTGATCTCGGCGATCCGCTGCGACTCCCCCAGGACGGTGGGCAGCAGCCGTTCGTACGCGCCGAGGCCGAACAGGTCGAGGATGTAGGGGTCGTAGGCGCCGGTGGCGTGGTCGAGGAACGGGGCCGAGGCGTCGGATTCGTCGGTGGCGCGGACGCCGGTGAAGCGCAGGAAGAGCCAGCCGGCGGCGGTCAGCGAGGTGGCGGAGCGGGCCAGCCGGTCCGGGTCGTGGGCGGCGAGCCAGCTGAAGAGGGCGTTGGGCATCCCGGCGCAGGTCAGCGAGCCGTTGCGGCGGAAGGCCGCCTCCAGGACGCCGTCCTGCTGCCAGGCGCTCAGCTGCTCCCCGGCGCGGCCGTCGGACCACAGGATGGCGGGTCCGGTGGGGCGGCCGCGGTCGTCGACGAGCCAGGCGCCGTCGCCCTGGGCGGTGAAGGACACCAGCCAGACCGGGTCGGTCAGGCCGTCCAGCACCGTGCGGACGGTATGGACGACGGCGTCCCAGACGGCGTCCATGTCCTGTTCCGCCCAGCCGGGGTGCGGGCGCAGGACCTCGGTGGCCCGGCGGGCGACGGCGATCTCGGTGCCCTGGTCGTCGAAGACGACGGACTTGATCACCGTGGTGCCCACGTCGATGGTGAGTACGGACATCAGTGGGGTCCTTTCACGCCGGCGCCGAGGCGGCGGTGGGCGCGGTGTCCGCGGCGCCGGCCGTGTCCTTGGCGGCCGGCTCCGGCAGCGTCAGGAAGTGGGCGAGTACGGTGCTCACCGCGTACATCCCGGCGAAGATCCAGACCACTCCTTCGACGCCGAGCGTCCCGACGAACGCCGCGACGACGGCGGGGCCGACGAAGGTGCTGGCTCCCGCGCCCAGGTTGAGCGCGGCCAGTGCCTGCCCCTGGTGCTTGGGCTCCAAAGTGGGCACCAGCGCCGATAGCGGTACATAACCTGCCAGAGTAGCGCCGTAGAACGCGGCGACCAGGAGGGCGAGCGGGAAGTTCGCACCGGCCGCGTGCGGGACGTAGAAGAGCAGCAGGGTGCTGACCGTGCAGCCGGCGCCGCCGAACCAGGCGATGGTGCGGCGCCAGCCGAAGCGGTCGCCGAGCACGCCGAACAGCAGGTTGGCGAAGATGTTGGTGGCGAACATCGCGCTGAGCAGATGCAGCCACTCGGTGAGGGTGAAGCCGACCGTCTTGGTGAAGTGGATCGGCATGATCACGAAGAAGCCGAACTGCGAGGCGGTGTTGATGACCCGGACGAGCGAGCCGACCCCGACCCTGGGGTTGCGCCACAGGACCGTGACGCTGCCGACCAGCGTGGCCACCGGCCCCTCGGCCGCACCGCGCGGGCGCTTGCCGCCGTGATCATCGCGGACCAGCAGCAGGGCGATCAGTCCGCCCGCGGCCACCAGCACCAGCGCGGCCCACAGCGTGGCGTAGGCGCCGATCTGCGGGATCAGCCCGCTGGCGACCAGCGAGCCCAGGGTGGGCAGCCCGCCGGTGAAGGCGAACCAGAACCAGCCCATGGCGGTACCGAGCCGGGCCCGCGGCGCCACCCCGGCGATCCAGACCAGGAAGCCGTAGGCGAACAGCGGATAGCCCAGCCCCCGCAGTCCGTAGCTGACCATCATCAGCGGATAGCTGGTCAGGGGTATCGCGGCGGTCAGGAACAGGACCTGGAAGACGCCCCAGATGCCCAGTCCGGCCCACATCACACGGCGCGGACCCCACAGGTCGGACAGCACTCCGGACAGCCAGGCGGCGATGCCGGCGGCGATCCCGTAGACGGTGAAGAGCAGCGCGACCCGGGATTCGGAGAGGTGCTGGTCGATGAGGTACGGCGAGAGGTAGCCGGACTCGACCCCGTCTCCGATCATGAACAGCAGGAGCCCGAGGTATCCCCAGGCGAGGGTCGGCGGAATGCCCAGGCGGGTGATCAGCGAACGCGGCGGAGAGTTCGTCATCGAATCTCCCTTTCTGCGGCGGCGTGGCAGGGGGCAAGGGGGGTGGACGGAGCGATGGAACAGCCGCGCAGAATCGGGCGTCAATGGCCCGTGGAATCTTCGCATCGGGGCCGCGACCAGCCGTGTTGCGTCGTACCGGAACCGCATGTGGACACCGCTGCCGCCGCGGGTGCAGTGTTAAATCCGTGCGAACATAACGCGGCGCATTCACGCGGAGCCGAGGGGAGAAAAGCGCGATGGACCGGGTCGAGGCCCAGGAGGAGCGGCGCCGTCGTATGCGCGAGACCGTCATCTCCCGCGGGTTCGTGCGCACCGCGGACCTCGCCGAGGAGTTCGACATCAGCCTGATGACCGCGCACCGCGATCTGGACGCCCTTCAGGCGCAGGGCTGGCTGCGCAAGGTGCGCGGCGGGGCGACCGGGCTGCCCTCGGCGCAGTTCCACGGCAGCGTCGCGGAGCGGATGGCCACCATGGCGCAGACCAAGCAGCAGCTGGCGCGGGCCGCCGCGACGCTGCTGGTCTCCGGGCAGACCGTGCTGCTCGACGACAGCACGACCTGTCTGCTGCTGGCCCACCAGGTCGCCGAGCACACCCCGCTGACCGTGATCACCAACTCCCTGCCGGCCATCACCACGCTCGCCAAGGAGCCGGGCATCTCGCTGATCACGCTGGGCGGGGCGTACTTCCCGGCGTACGACGCGTTCATGGGCCCGCACACCGCGGACGCCGTACGGGCGTTTCGCGCCGATGTGCTGTTCATGTCCACCACGGCCGTCACCAACGGCCGCTGCTACCACACCTCTCCGGAGACCGTGCAGGTCAAGCGGGCCATGATGGAGAGCGCGGGGCGCCGCATCCTGGTCGCGGACCACACCAAGTTCACCAAGGGCGGCCTGTACGCGCTCGCCCCGCTGACCGACTTCGAGTTGCTGATCGTCGACGACGGCCTGCCGGCCGAGCAGATCCGCGCCGTACGGGCGGCCGGCACCGAGGTGATGGTGGTGCCGGCCAAGTCGTAGGCCGGGCACGGGTGGACGGCGCATTCCTCGCGGATCGCGGAACCCCCTGTGACGCGCCCCGGCCCGGTGCGCCTTCGCGGGCACACCGGGCCGGGTCACTGCGGGTGACTCCGCTTACAGGCGGCCGAAGTCCCGGACCGCCTGGTAGTACTTCTTGGCGATCTTTCGGCACGCCTTGCGCTCACGCTCGGGCTTGCCCCACTGCTCGTTGCATGTCGCGGTCAATTCCCACAGGAATGCCTTGTCGACGTGCAGCCTGTTCGCCTCGCTGAACGCATGCAGCTTCTTGAAGTTGCGGTAACCGAAGTCATGCCGCATGCACCCCGCCTTGAAATTGAATCCGAGCGGGTAGTCCGCGGCACCGGAGCAGCCGTCGGACTTCCAGTCGAAGCCGTACGGGTTCTTCCCGTTCCGCCAGGCCGCGTAGCCGTTCATATACGCCTGCGCGGAACCATCGCTGCCCTTGGTCAGGGCCCAGACCCGCTTTATCTTCTGGTCCCTGGAGTATCCCCGGGTCTCCAGCTGGCCCGCCTTCGCCCCGGCCGAGACGGCGGGGCCCTGCGTGCGTAACGCCTGCGCGCTGTCGGCCAGTGCCGGAGTGGCGAGCGAGAGTGCCGCGACGCCGCTGAGCGCGGCACCGGCAAGGGACATGCCCAACTTCTTCACGAAAGAATTTCCCCTCTTGGCTACCGGGTGAGAAATCCCGGTGGTCGGTCACGCCTCGGCCGAGGGGACAGGTATCCCCGTGAAGGAACCCCCGTGCTCGTCACCCCCGAATCGAGCGCATGTTCGAAACGCTATCGCAACGCATTGCCCCAGCCAACCCGCTTCGGCACTTCCCCGAAAATTCCGTTAAACGGAACCCATTGATCCGTGGCCATTGCCGGAATGGCGACCATGGGACTCGTCTGTCGAGGTGTCGCGCATTCCTCCGAGCGAACCCGCACAGGGGCCGGGCCACCGGTCGTCGCCTCGGGCCGTCAGACGAAGGCGCTCTGCCCCGTGATCGCCTTGCCCACGATGAGGGTGTTCATCTCGCGGGTGCCCTCGAAGGAGTAGATGGCCTCGGCGTCGGCGAAGAAGCGGGCGACGTCGTAGTCGAGCACGATGCCGTTGCCGCCGAATATCTCCCGGCTCCAGGCCACCACCTCGCGCATCCTGCTGGTGACGAACGCCTTGGCCAGCGAGGAGTGTTCGTCGCGGAAGACGCCGGCGTCCTGGAGGCGGGCCAGCTGGACGAGCATGCCCCAGGAGGCGGTGATGTTTCCCAGGCTCTTGACGAGAAGGTCCTGCACCATCTGGAAGCGGGCGATCGGCCGGCCGAACTGCCGGCGCTCGCGGGCGTAGTCGAGGGCGAGTTCATAGGCGCCGATCATCACGCCGAGGGCCTGCCAGGCGACGCCGCTGCGGGTGGCCCGCAGGATCTCCGCGACGTCGCGGAAGGAGTCGACCCGCTGGAGCCGGTCGGCCTCCGGGACGCGGACGTCGGTGAGGGTGATGTCGGCGTTCTCGACGATGCGGAAGGCGGTCTTGTGCTCGATCTTCGTGGCCGAGAAGCCGGGTGTGCCCTTCTCCACCACGAAGCCCTTGACGTGGTCGTCGGCCTCGTCGCGGGCCCAGACGACGACCAGGTCGGCGAAGGTGCCGTTGCCGATCCACCGCTTGGCGCCGTTGAGGATCCAGTGGTCGCCCTCGCGCCGCGCGGTGGTGCGCATCCCGCCCGCCACGTCGGACCCGCCGAGCGGCTCGGTCATGGCGAAGGCGCCGATCTTGTCCAGGGCGGCCATCGCGGGCAGCCAGCGGCGGCGCTGCTCCTCGTCGCCGCCGCGGTAGACGCTGTACATGGCCAGTCCGTTGTGGACGCCGAAGAAGGTCGCGGACGAGGCGTCGGTGCGGGTGTACTCCATCGTGAGCATCCCGACCAGCAGATGGCTCGCGGCGGGCAGCGGATCACCGTACCCCTCGTACGCGACGCCGGCGAGCCCGAGTCCACGGAACCTGTCGATCAGCTCACGGGGGAACTCGCCCTTCGCCCAGGCGTCGTTGACCAGTGGCTTGACCTCGTTGCGCATGAAGTCGCGGGCCCGGAGCAGCAGTTCGCGCTCGTTGTCGGGCAGCAGGTCCTGGTAGCCGTAGAAGTCGGCGGTGAGCTGGTCGGTCATGACCGGGCCTCCTCGTTCGGTGCGGTGGGGGTGTCGGTGTTCAGGGCGGCGAGGACGGCGAGCTGCCTGTCGTCGCGCTCCTGGGCGAGTTCGCCGTACGGGCGCGAGCCGTAGGCGTCCTCGACGGCCGCGATGAGCCGTTCGGTCTGGGCGGGGCTCTGCTCGGGGCGGCCCAGGGAGTCCCACATCCGCCGCATCGAGGGGCCGATGTGCTCGGCCATGTGCCGGTAGCCGCCGGGGCCGCCGCCCAGGTGGGCGCCGAGGAAGGGGCCCACCGTCGACCAGCGCAGACCGAGCGAGTTCACCATGATCGTGTCGAGCTCGGACGGGGTGACCACGCCCTGCTCCACCAGGTGGATCGCCTCGCGGCTGAGCGCGTTCTGCAGTCGGTTGCCGACGAAGCCGGGGAGTTCCTTGCGCTCCACGACCGGGACCCGGCCGACCGAGCGGTAGAAGGCGACCGCTCGGTTCACGGCGTCCTCGGAGGTGCGCGCGCCGGGCACCACCTCCACCAGCGGCACGAGGTGCGGCGGGTTGAACGGATGGCCGATCAGGATCCGCCCGGCGTCGTCGAGCCCGCCGGTGAAGTCGCTCGACGGGATGGCGGACGAGGAGCTGAGGAGAAGGGCGTGCGAGGGGGCTTCGCGGACCAGGGTGGCGAACAGCTCACGCTTGAAGGCGGCGTCCTCCGGGCCGTTCTCCTGGACGACATCGGCGTGGCGTACCGCGTCGGTGACGCCGTCGGCGAGCCGGACCCGGTCGGCGAGCCCCCGGACGTCGAGGCCCTGCCGGGCCAGCTGCGGGGCGGCCTGTGCCAGCGCGGTGTCCACGGCCTCGGCCAGGTCGGGGCGCGGGTCGCTGACCCGTACCGACAGGCCGTGGGCGGCGAACAGGGCGGTCCAGGAGAGCCCGATGGTCCCGGCTCCGATCACCGCCGCGGTGGGAGGTGTCTTGCTCATGACGGATGCTTCTTTCGGTGCGGTCGTGGTGAGGTGGGCGCGGCCGCCGGAACGTCGATGCGGTCGCGGCGACTTCGCGTGATGCGCTGTCGTTTCGGCGCTTTTCTCGCCCGTACGGAATCAGCGCGCGAGGTAGTCGTGTACGGGCCGGACCGGCGCCAGGGTGAGGTCGGTCAGGATGTGGGCGGCCGAGACGATCTCGCGCACCGGCAGATCGGCCAGCGGAGCGAGGACGTGCTCGAACAGCTGCAGTCGGGCGGGCCCGCTCCAGGCGCCCTTCACCACCACGTCGCTGATCTCGGTGCGGACCAACTGGGCCACCTGCGCGGTGCCGTCGAACCCCGGCACCAGCTTGAGCATGAAGGTCGGCACGGTGATCTGCGCGGCGGCCTCTTCGGGGTCCAGTTCGTGGTGCTTGTAGCCCATCGTCGCGGTCGCCACCCGGACGGTGCCGTAGTCCAGGACGCCGACGAGCGCGCCGTGGTCCACATACAGGGCGGGCGATCCGGTGACCTTCGGGTAGGCGCTGGCCTCCCGTCCGGACGCGGTGGCCGGGAAGTTGTCCAGGTACATGGCGTGCAGATACTCGCCGCGCTCGCCTTCGTAGCGGACCGGGATCGCCTGGCCGGCCTCGGTGTACGGCCCGTACCCGGTGACGTCGCCCATCCGCATCACCTCGAAGCGGACCAGCGGCTCGTCGATCTCCAGCGGCTCGGGCACCACCGCGCGCAGTGCGTCGCGATCGGTGCGGTAGACGATGTTGAGGTACTCGCGATCGGTGAAGCGGGGGACGACGGGCGGATACGCCGGGTTCATCAGGGGCGTGGCGAGGTGGTGGGCGATGTCGTGCTGCTGCATGGCGGAGGGCCTCTTCTCCTGCTTGTCCGTATGTGCGTGCCTACTTGCCCTGCCACACGGGGGCGCGGCGTTCGGCGAAGGCGGCCATGCCTTCCCGGACGTCGGCCGACGCGGCGAGCGCGGCCATCTCCCGGCGCTGGGCGGCGAAGGCGGCCGGTTCGGGGGTGCCGTCGGCGGTGCGGACGATCCGCTTCACGGCGGCGAGCGCGAGCGGGGCGTTGTCCGCGAGCCGTGCGGCCAGTTCCAGTGCCACCGCCGCGGCCTGCCCGGCCGGTACGACCCGGTTGGCGATGCCGAGCCGGCCGGCCCGCTCACCGGAGATCGGCTCACCGGTCAGCAGCAGCTCCATGGCCAGGTGGTACGGAATACGCCGGGGCAGCCGGACGGCTCCGCCGCCGGCCGCGAGGAGCCCCCGCTTGACCTCCGGCAGGCCGAACCGGGCGTCGTCCGCGGCCACGATCAGGTCGCAGGCCAGGGCCAGTTCGAAGCCGCCGCCCATGGCCCAGCCCTCGACGGCGGCGATCAGCGGCTTCCTCGTCGCGGCCTCGGTCAGCCCGCCGAAGCCGCGGCCCGGGATCTCGGGCGACTCGCCCGCCAGCGCGGCCTTGAGGTCCATACCGGCGCTGAAGGTGCCCTGCGCGCCGGTGAGCACCCCGGTCCGCAGAGTCGGGTCACCCTCCAACCCGTCGATGGCATCGGCGAGTTGGGCGGCGACCGCGGCGTTCACCGCGTTCCGGGCACGCGGCCGGTCGAGCGTGATGAGCAGAGCGGTGCCGATCCGCTCGGTGCGTACGACGGGGGTGGCGCCGGCTGAGGTGGCGTCGGGAGTGCTGGGCATGGCCCGGGTCCTTTGCGATCGGGGGCGCGGTACGGCACGGGTGGGTGAAGGCCGAAATCCGCGCGGAGTGAGGGGTGTGGGGGCGGGGACCGTCAGTGGCGCCGGGGCGCGGTCGCCAGCTCGTCGAGGACCTCGTCGGTGTGCTGGCCGGGCAGCGGGGCGAGCCGTCGGACCGAGCCCGGGGTGGCGGAGAAGCGCACGGGGATGCCGACGGACCGGATGGGGCCCTCGCTGGGGTGCTCGACCAGGTCGAGGAGGTGGCCGTCCCGTACGTACGGGTCGTCGGCGGCGCGGTCCAGTTCGAGCACCGGCGCCATGGGGATGCTGTGCTTGGCGCAGACCTCCTCCCACTCCTGGGTGGTCAGGGTCGGCGCGCACTGGGCCACCAGCTCCATGAGCGGGTCGACGTCGGCGTCGTCGATGGCGGGGCCGGCCACCCGCGGGTCCTCGGCGAGATCGCCGCGGCCGGCGGCCGCGAAGAAGTCGCGGAAGTTCTGGGCGTGGTAGGGCACGATGCAGGCCAGCCCGTCGGCGGTGGGCACGGCCCGGTGGCCGCGCTTCATCGACAGCGGGAACCCGGTGGAGCCGACCGGCGGCTCGTAGACGTGGCCCGCCAGGTGCTCGACGAGGTTGAAGGCGATCAGCGTGTCCGTCATGGGGACCTCGATGTGCTGGCCCCGGCCCGTACGGTCGCGGTGCACCAGCGCGGCGAGCACCGAGTAGACGATGGTCAGCGCGGCGACCTTGTCACCGATGATCGTCGGCAGGTAGACCGGCCGGCCGAGCGCCCGCTGGGCCACGTCCACCAGCCCGGAGGAGGCCTGCACGGTTTCGTCGTACGCGGCGTGGCCCGCACGGTCGGAGTCGCTGCGGAAGCCCTGGGCGTGGGCGTAGACCAGGCCGGGGCTGCGCTCGGCGAGGTCCGCGTAGGTCAGGCCGAGCCGGGCCAGGGCGCCGGGCCGCATATTGGTGATCAGTACGTCGGCGGTGCCGATGAGCGCGAGGGCGCGCTCGCGGTCGGCGTCGTCCTTGAGGTTCAGCGAGACGCTGCGCTTGTTGCGGTTGACGTTGAGGTTGAGGGGCGTCATCCCGGGGGTGGTGCGGTACCGGCCCGCCCTTACGGTGTCGGACGGCGACTCGATCTTGATGACGTCGGCGCCGAGATCCCCCATGATCTGGGCGGCGTAGGGCCCCATCACCACCGTGGACAGATCGATCACCCGTACGCCGTCCAGCGGGCCGGCGGCACTCTCGTTCGTGGCGTCCATGGTCACTCCTACGGAAGGCGACTGAAGTAGATGTACTGCGAATGTTTCCGCCTTCGACATTAGGCGCGGAGTCGCCGAATGAGAACGATCAAGAAGCGAAGAAGGGTATGACCACAGCGGTCACACCACAGCGGTCATGCCCCGCCGAAAGGAGCGCGAGAAAGGCGCGAGAAATACGAAAGGAATTCTGCGGAATTCAGAAAAATGCAGCGGACAGCGGTGGGATATCAGGCGGAAAGCCGTTCGGCGAAGATGCCACGCGCCTCGGTGACCAGCTCTTCCAGGTCACCGCCGGGCTCCGCCCGGTCCTTGCGGAAGAGCAGCCCGGTGGTCAGTTCGGCCGGGAAGTCCACCACCGGCAGCACGGTGACATTGTCCAGCCGGTAGAGGTGCATCGGGCTTTCCGCGGAGAGCATCGTCAGGGAGAAGGCGATACCGCCGGAGACCAGTTCCGAGGTGCCCGAATAATCCGAGCTGTTGATGCGGATCCGCTTCCGCACGCCCGCGGAATTCAGCCGGGCGTCGATCTCGTCGAAGTACGCGGGCATCGCCTCGGGCGCGGTCGCCACATACGGCAGCTCCCGCAGATCGTCCAGGGTGACCGACTCCCGGCCCGCGAACCGGTCGGCGGGGACCGCCGCGCCCAGCCGTTCCCGCATGACCTCGATGATGCCGAGCGCGGGATCGGAGACCGGCAGCCGGACCAGTGCCAGCGCCAGCCGGCCGTCATGGACCGCTTCGGCGAGCCCGTTGGACCGGCCGGGCCAGCGCTTGAGCTCGTACGTCGTACGGCATGCCGCCTCCAGCTCCCGCACCCGGGCCCGCAGCGCGGGGTGGATTCCCGAAGGCATCCCGATGAGCAGGGTGGCCCGCTGCGGACGGACGGCCTCCCGCAACCGCCACGGAATGGAGTTGACGCGTTCCAGCACATCGCGGGCCAGCGGCAGCAGCGCGGCACCGGCCGGCGTCAACGCGACGTGGTGGGTGCTGCGCTCGAAGAGCGGCTGTCCCAGCTCGCGCTCCAGGTCCTTGACGCGCTGGCTGAGCGGAGAGGCCGCCATGTGCAACTTGCGTGCCGCCTGGGAGAAATTCAGCTCTTCGGCAACCGCCACGAAGTAGCGCAGGTGCAGCATGTCCACACGGCCACACTACCCGTCAGTCCCGGGCGAGGCCGAGCGGTGCCAGGTCCTGCGCCAGCTCGCGGAAGACCGCCCGCGGGTCCTGGAGCAGCGTGCGCTCGGTGAGGTCCAGCAGTCCGCCCACGGCGCTCAGCTCGGCGGCCACCGTCCCGTCCGTCTTGCGGACGGTCTGCTCCACCCGGAACGTCCGGCCCTCACCCCAGACGAACGCGCAGCTCACCTCGACCTCGTCGCCGGCACGCAGCTCCCGCCGATAGCGGATGGTGGTCTCGATGGTCACCGGGCCGACGCGCCGGTCCACCAGGTCGCTCTGCCGGATGCCGCTCGCCTGCAGCAGCGACCAGCGGGCGTGCTCGGCGTACTGCAGATAGACGCTCTGGTTGAGATGGCCCTGAGAGTCCGTCTCATAGCCACGGACGGTGACGGGGACGACGAAGGCCGCGAACGGCTCCGCCGGGTCCGCCCCGGCCATGCGCTGCTCCGCTCCGGCGACCGTGTCCCCGCCGGTTGTGCTCTGTGCCGCCTCTACCGCTTCCGCCACGATCTCTCCCCGTTCCCCGTGAGGCCCATGGGCCACTTGCCTCACATCGTAGGCGCCGTCGGTGCGCGGCTCAGCTCCGCCCAGCCGATGGTGCGGTCGCACCAGCGCTCCAGGAGCGTACGGTCATGGCCGACCGCGAGCAGACCGGCGCCGCTCTCCCTGCGGTAGGCCTCGACGACGGCCACCAGGGCGGCAGTTGTCGAGGCGTCCAGCATCGCGGTCATCTCGTCGCAGATCAGCCAGCGGGGCCGCAGCACCAGCGCACGGGCCAGGCAGGCGCGCTGCAGCTGCCCGTCGCTGACCTGGTGCGGACGGCGCGCGAGCAGCTCCTGGCTCAGGCCCACGGTGGGTGCCAGCTCGGCGATCCGGTCCGGGACGCGGGCGCGCCGCCCGGTGGCCCGCAGCGGTTCGGCGATCAGGTCGGCCAGGGTCAGGCGCGGGTCGGCGGAGAGCCGGGGCTGTTGGAAGAGCACGCCGTAGGCGGTGCGCTGGGCGCGGGGTGCGCGATGGCGCCAGCCCGCGGCGGGCACGCCGTCCAGGACGACGGTGCCGGAGTCGGGCCGGTGCAGCAGTGCGGCGACCCGTGCGAGCGTGGACTTGCCGCAGCCGCTGGGGCCGAGGAGTCCCACCGCCTCACCGGGGGCGACGGCCAGCGAGACGCCGCGTACGACGGGTGCCCGGCGGTCGTATCCGGCGGTGATGTCACGCAGTTCGAGCATCGCCCGCCTCCCTCTGTGCGGCCACCGGGTGGTGGCAGGCGACGCCGTCGCGCGGTGCGGGCACCGTCTCGCAGGCCGCGGTGGCCCGCCCGCAGCGCGCGGCGAAGGCACAGCCCGGCGGGAGATCGCCCAGCTCCGGCGGCATGCCGGGGAGGGGCTGGAAGGCCCGGCCGGGGAGCGCGTCGAGCAGTCCACGGGCGTAGGGGTGCCGGGGGCCCGGCCGGCCGAAGAACCCCTGTGCGTCGGCGAGTTCGACGATCCGGCCGGCGTACATCACGGCGACCCGGTCGGCGATCCGCTCGGCCGCCGCCAGATCGTGAGTGATCATCAGCAGCGCGCGGCCCGCGCGGGCCTGTGTGCGCAGCTCGTCGACGGTGCGGTCCACCAGGTCCCGGTCCAGCCCGGTCGTCGGCTCGTCGGCGAGCAGCAGCGGTGCGTCGCCGACCAGCGCGAGCGCGGTGGCCGCGCGCTGCGCCAGTCCGCCGGAGAGCTGGTGCGGGAAGCGGTCGAGGTGGTCGAGGGGGAAGGCGGCGCGCGTGGCGGCCCGCTCCGCCGCCGCCCTCAGGTCGCCCCTGGTCGTTCCGGTCAACTCCCGTACGGTCTCCTCCAGTTGGGAGCGCACACTCCGTACGGGCGTCAGATGCGCGGCCGGGCTCTGCGGTACGAGCCCGATCCGCCGCCCGCGGATCGCACCGGCGAGTTCCCGCTCGGAAGCGGTCAGCAGCTCGGTGCCGTCCAGCCGCGCCGAACCGGCCGTCCGCGCGTTGCCGGGCAGCAGCCCGAGCAGCGCCGAGGCCAGCACGGACTTGCCGCAGCCGCTCTCGCCGACCAGTGCCAGGCACTCCCCCGCGGCGAGGTCGAAGGCGGCATCGGTGACGGCGTCGACGTGGCGGCCGCCGGGCATCCGGAAGCGTACGGACAGTCCCCGTACGGACAGCACGGGGCGTTCGGCTCGCGAGGGCGCGCTCACAGCATCAGCTCCGATCGGCGCCGGGGGTTGATCCGCTCCCGCCAGACGCCGGCCAGACCGGCGATGGCGAGGGTGGGGACGATGATGAACAGGCCGGGGAAGAGGGTCGGCCACCAGTCCCCGGCCAGCAGGGAGCCGCGGGCGGTGTCGACCATGCTGCCCAGGCTCGCTTCGTGGGCGGGCAGCCCCAGGCCCAGGAACGACAGCGCGGACTCGTGCCAGATGGCGTGCGGGATCATCAGCACGGCGGCGAGCCCGGCCTGCGGCAGCACGCCGGGCAGCAGATGACGCACCGCCACCCGGGCGCGCGAGGCACCGCCGACGAGGGCGGCGTCGACGTACGGGCGGGAGCGCAGCGAGAGCACCTCGGCGCGCACGATCCGCGCGGTCGACAGCCAGTGCGTCAGGGCGACGGAGACGACCACCGGCCATATGCCCGGCCGGAACATCGCCACGATGAAGACGCCGAGCAGCAGGTGCGGCACGGAGGAGAACAGGTCCACCACACGCATCACGGCGCGGTCGGTCCAGTCGCCGAGCGCCCCGGCCAGCGCGCCGACCGCGGTGCCGACGACGGTGGCGGCCACCGCCGCGACCACGCCGACCAGCAGCGAGACGCGCAGGCCGTACACACAGCGCAGCAGCAGGTCGCGGCCAACCTCGTCGGTGCCGAAGAGGTGTGCCCAGGACGGCGCCCGCAGTTTGGCGGACAGCTCGACGGCCTGCTCGTCCAGGGGGACGAGCAGCGGCACGAGCAGCACCGCCAGGACGATCAGCGCGGCCAGGGCGGCACAGGCCCACACCCGCAGGGTGCGCGCGGCGCGGGCGCCGGAGCGCCGGGTGCGCGCGGTGTGCCAGGCGGTGCCGTCCGCGGCGGGCGCCTTGGTGGTCTCAGCCATCGAAGCCCACCCTCGGGTCGGCGAGCCCGTACAGCAGGTCGGACAGCAGGTTGCCGAGGAGCACCGCGACGGTGGCCAGCACCGTGAGGGCCGCCAGCAGCGGGAAGTCGACGCCGGTGGCGGCGTCCACGGTGGCGGAGGCGATGCCCGGCCAGCTGAAGACGGACTCCACCAGCAGGGCGCCGGTGATCAGTTCGGGCACCCGGGAGCCGATCAGGGTCAGCACCGGGAGCAGCCCGGAGCGCAGGGCGTGGTGCAGCAGTACGGTGCGCTCGCTCAGCCCGCGCGCCCGCGCACCGCGCACCGGGTCCTCCTCCAGGGCGTCGCCGACCCCTTGGCGTACGTAGAGCACGAACCAGGGGAGCTGGGAGACGGCGAGGACGAGGGCGGGCAGCACGACATGGCTCGCGATCTGTCCGGCGGTGGCGACCCGGCTGCCGGTGTCGGTCAGGCCGCCGGCGGGCAGCACGCCGAGCTTGAGCGCGAAGAGCCAGACGGCCAGCAGGCCGAGCCAGAACGGCGGGGCCGCCTCCAGCGCGTAGGCGACCGAGGTGACGGCCCGGTCCAGCAGCGAGCCGCGGCGCCGGGCCGCGAGCACGCCCAGCACCGTGCCCAGCACGACGGCGAGGGCGAAGGCCAGTGCGCACAGCAGCACCGACCAGCCGATGCGCTCGCCGATGACCTGGGAGACCGGGGCGCGCAGCGTCGCGGAGTCGCCGAGGTCGCCGGTGAGCGCGCCGGTCAGCCAGTGCCACCAGCGGGCGGGCAGCGGCTGGTCGACGCCGAGGTTGTGCCGGATCTGGTCGAGGTTCTCCTGCGAGGCGGTCAGTCCTGCCGTGCCCGCGTAGGCCTTGACGGGGTCGAACGGCGAGGCCGCCGCGATGGCGAACACGCCGAAGGTGACGGCGAGGAGGACGGGGACGGCGAACAGTGCGCGCCGTCCCGTCATCCGCGCCATCGGCCCCCAGGGAAGGGACTTCGCCCTGGCTGCCGTGCTCACTTCTTGGGCTGCCAGTCCTCTACGTTCCACCACGGGCCGGAGGCCAGACCGTGGTCGTGCGGCTCGACCTGGGTGGTCGGGCCGGAACCGCCGGTCCGCCACTTGTCGTTGATCACGTACATGTGGTCGACGTGGGTGAGGAAGGTGTACGCCGGGTCGTCCACCAGCTCGCGCTGGACGGTGTCGTAGGCGGCCCTGCGCTTCTCGGTGTCGTCCGTGCGGCGGGCGTCCACCAGCGCCCGGTCGACCGTGTCGCTGGCGTAGCGCGACATGTTGTTGAAGCCGTCGCCCGCCAGCGAGGAGTGCAGCAGCAGGTACTGGTCGAAGTCGGGGTCGGCCGGGCTGCCGCCGCCCGCGAGCACCGCGTCGTGCTTCATGTTCGGCTCGATGGCCTCCCAGGTGCCGGACTCGACCTTGGCCTCGATGCCCGCCTTCTTGACGTCGGAGGCGAAGGCCAGGGCGTGCTTCTGGCGCAGGGTGTCACCGGTGAGGTACCAGAGCTTGAAGGAGGCGCGTTCGCCGTCCTTGGTGCGGATGCCGTCCTCGCCCTTGGTCCAGCCGGCCTCGTCGAGGATCCGCTCGGCCTTCTTCAGGTCGTGGGCGCGCTCGGTGCCCTTGGTGAACCAGGGGCTGTCGGTGGGCACCGGGCCGTAGGCGGGCTTGCCCGCGCCGTCCAGGATGCCGTCGACCATCGCCTTGCGGTCCACGGCCAGGTCCAGGGCCCGGCGTACGGCCTTGTCGCCGGTGACCTCGTTCGCGCTGGGCAGCGTGACGTTGCGGTAGTCGAAGGTCTTGGCGGCGAGGGTCTTCTTGCCCTTGGAGGACGCGAAGGTGGCGGCGAGGTTGGGCGGCAGGATGGCGCCGTCCAGGTCACCGGCCCGGAGCCGGGTGGCTCGTACGTCGTCGTCCTTGATGATCGCCATGGTGAAGTTCTTCACCTTCGGTGCGCCGCCCCAGTAGTGGGGGTTGGCCTTGAAGGTGAGCTTCTCGCCCTTGGACCAGTCGGCCAGGACGTACGGTCCGGTGCCGACGGGCTTGGTGGTGAAGGGGCCGCTGTTGATGTCCTGCTTGCCGGCGAGGTGCTTCGGGGCGATGGCCAGGACGGTGCGCTCGGCGAACGGCGCGTAGGGGTACTTCAGACGGAAGACGACGGTCTTGTCGTCCTTCTTCTCGACCTTGTCCAGGGCGTCCAGTTCGGCCTTGGAGGCGTTGTTGGTCTTCTCGTCCAGGATCGTGTCGTAGGTGAAGACCACGTCGTCGGCGGTGAAGGGCGTGCCGTCGGAGAACCGCACGCCCTGGCGCAGCGTGAAGGTGTAGGTCCTGCCGTCGTCGGAGACCTGCGGGAGCCTCGCGGCCAGGGCCGGCTTGAGCTTCATGGCCGCGTCGTGGGTGAGCAACCCATCGAAGATCTTGGAGTTGCCGTCCTTGCCGTAGCCGAGGAGCGGGCTGAGGGTCTCCGGCTCGTTGGCGATGCCGACCACGACGGAGTCCTCGGCGCCGCCCGTGCCGTCGGTGGGCGTCGAGCAGGCCACCGCCCCGAAGGCCACCGTGCCGGCCATCACCGTGGCGGCCCTTACCCGTATCGACCGGGCCGTCATGCCCACACCCCTAATGAAGATCGACTGTTATTGCGGTTCAGCGCTATTGCGAAGAACTCGCAATTAAGCGATCCCATTAAACAGTACGTAAAGGGACGGCCATGAACCGGCCTCCGGCCGCGGGCGTCAGGAGGTACCGGTCTTCAGCGTCAGGTGCCACTTCGCCAGCAGCTCGGCGATCGGCTGGAAGATGGTGACGGTACTGCCGCCGTCGCCGTCGCAGCCGGAGGCGCCGCCGCCGGAGTGCACCCCGACGGCCATCGGGTTGTTGAGCTGGGTGACGTACGAGCCGCCCGAATCGCCGGCCGCGGAGCAGGCGTTGGTGTACGAGAGCCCCTCGATCTCCACATTGCCGTAGTCCACCGTCTGGTCCACCCGGGTGATCTCGCCGCAGTGCCAGCCGCTGGACTGGCCGGAGCGACAGATCGACATGCCGACGAGGCCCTCCTGCGAGCCGGCGACGGTCACCGGCCGGCCGGCCTCGCCCGCCACGGTCGGACTGAGCGTCCAGTCCGGCTGGTCGACCTCGACCAGCCCGAAGTCGCCCTCGCGCCCGTTGACGCTGTGCCTGCCGCCGAAGTTGGACGTGCCCAACCGGCTGCCGTCCTTGCCGTACGCGGCCTGCTTCGGGGTCAGGGTGCAGTGACCGGCCGTCACGAAACCCTGGAAGTCCTCCGGGCCGGTCACCGAGAAGCCGATGGAGCAGATCCCCTCGTTGCCGGGCATCCAGCGCTCACCGCCGATCACCCGGCCGCCCTGCTGACGCGGCGACTGGTCGGTCTGCTCGACGGTGACCGGGATCTTCGCGCGGGTCCCGAAGCCCCGGACGGCCTTTTCGAACTCGTTGGTCCGCGCGGTGCGCTTGGTGCGGTCGACCCGGATCACCACGCCGTTGGACCGCTCGTCCACCCCCCAGCCGGTGACGCCCGGTACGCCCTTGCCGGCCCGGCCGTTGATCTGCCGCACCAGTGCGACGAGCGCGGCGTGGCTGTGCGGCACCGTTCTGGGCACCGCGCCCACCGCCCGCACGCGCTGGGCGTCGGCGGCGCCGGTGACCGCGACGATGAGCTTGCCGGTCGCCTTGTCGAACCACATCCCGGCGGGCGGGGTGCTCAGTGCCCGGCGCACGGCGGCCGCGGCACGGTGGGCGTCGGTCTCCTGCGCGAGCCGGACGCGCACCTGGTCCCTGGTCAGTCCGAGGTCCCGGCTCATCGCGTCGAACATGCCGCGCGGCTGGGGCGTCGGGTCGGTCCGCGGTACGGCGTGCGCCGGGCCGAGCGAGCCGACGGCCGCCATGGCCGCGACGGTCGCGCCCCACAGGGCGGCCTTGCGAAAGCGTTGCATCGGGGATCTCCTCGCGGTGTCGAGTGCACGTCGGATCCGACGTGTCGAGCGTGCGTGACACCGCGACACGCGGCATGAGGGAGATCCTTTGCATGATGGCCGGATGACCCGCGAGACCCACTGCCAAATCCCCGCCCCCGGCGGCCCGATAGCGTTCGGGCAACTGCCCGCGGAGCTGCGCAAGGTGACCTACTCGGGCGCCCGCCATCCGGGAGCGGGGACACCTGAATGCCCGTCATCCGGGCCGGACGGGCCGACCGTCACGGCCGGGCCCGCCGCGCCCGGCGAGCTCGCGGCCCTGTCGGGCGGTGCCAACTGCCAGCGCTACGCCTATGCCGTACTGGGCCACTTCGGTCTGCCCATCCCGCCGTTGCGTTCGGCGGAGCTGTGGGCGGACCGGCGGGCGACCCGGCGGGCCGACCGGCCGCGGCCGCTGGACCTGGTGCTGTTCGACGGCGGGCCGGTCGCGGGCCGCCCCGAGGGCTACGGCGCCCACGTGGGCGTCCATCTGGGGCCCGACCAGGTGCTGCATCTGTGCCGGGAGGTCGGCCGGCCCGCCGTGTGGCGCTATGCCGACTTCGCGGCGCGGGCACGCTATGCGCGCCTGCTGGGCTTCAAACGGGCGGTGGGCCCGCAGGGCCGGTGAACCCTCGACGGCCTTCCGGGCCCGCCGCCCGTCCGGGAACGCTCAGCGGCGCCGGCCGGCCGGCCGGGAGCGCTCAGAAGCCGCCGTCGCCGCCGAAGCCGCCACCACCGTCGAAGCCTCCGCCGTCGCCGAAGCCACCGCCGAAGTCGTCGGAGCTGAAGTCGGAGCCGGAGTAGTCTCCGCCCTCGGCGCCGGCGGGCCCGCCGAAGTCCGCGCCGTAGGCGGGCGACGACATCATCACGTTGCCCAGCAGCGTGCCGACCAGGAGGCCGGGCAGCAGGCCGCCGCCGAAGTAGCCGCCGGCCCAGGGGCCGTAGGCCGGGCCGGCCTCCCAGTAGGGGCGGTCTCCGCGCTCGGTGCGGACCGTACGGGCCAGCGGCTCGCGGCCGTCGTCCAGCCGGCTCTTGTCCGCGGCGCAGACCGGTACGGTGCGCTCCG
The DNA here is from genome assembly GCF_042749045.1 of Streptomyces sp. NPDC059008. Classification (NCBI taxonomy): domain Bacteria; kingdom Bacillati; phylum Actinomycetota; class Actinomycetes; order Kitasatosporales; family Streptomycetaceae; genus Streptomyces; species Streptomyces sp. NPDC059008. The sequence continues at coordinate 123,613 of NZ_JBHYJC010000009.1, forward strand.
CGCCGCCGGCCGGCGCCCAGGCGACGTCGACGACGGACGGGCCGTGCCGCGGGTCGAAGAAGCAGGGCGGCCGGCGCTCGGGCAGCGGCTTGCCCGCGCGGCGCGCGGCGAGCGTGGCCAGCGAGAACCGGCCGTCCTCCAGCGCCTGGGTCACGCCCCGCACATCGCCGGGGTGCTCGGCCGCCGCCATCGCCGACTTGGCCGTCTCGTACGCGTCCAGCGCATGGCTGTAGTCCGCGCGCATCGCGTCGTCGGCGCCGGGCTCACCGGGGTGGAAGTCCAGCCGGTCCAGCTCCTCGCCGAAGGCGGTGATGTCCTCGTCGACGACGACCCGCAGGTCCTCCAGCGCGGCCCGCTCCTCCTCGGCCCGCCGCCTGCGGTTGCGGCGGGCGATGACGTACGCGCCACCGCCGCCTACGGCCACCAGGACACCCAGGCCGATCGCCGTGCCGGTGTCGAACCCGCCGGCCCCTCCGGTGTCGCCCCACGAGCTGGGGGCGTGGCCCCGCGCCGACTGCTCCGCGGTGTCGACGAAGCTGTTCAGCCGCTCGGCGACGGTGTAGTCGGAGCGCTTGACCGAGCCGACGAGGTTCTTGACGGAGTCGCGCGACATCACGCGCGGATCGGCGCCGGCGTTGAAGCCGTCGCCCAGTTCGACGGCGTAGACACCGCTGATGCCGACCTTGGTCCGCAGGTCCGCCAGCAGCGTGCCGGGCTGGTACTCGGCGGCTCTCGGCAGTACCGCGACGAAGATCGGCTTGTCCGCGTCCTTGATCTTCTTGGCCAGCGCATCCGCCTGACCTGCGGAAAGCTGGTCCGAGGCGCGCGGATCGACATAGACCGGGCCCTTCTTCAGGGCCGCCGCGGCCTGGTCGAGCCCGCCCGCGGCATGGGCGCCGGGCGCCAACAGTGCGGCCACCGCCACCAGCGCGGCCACCAGGAGGAGAACCGGTCCGATCAGCGCACGTCGAGTTGCGGTGTCCATGGGTTCGACGCTACCCGAACAGCACTTTCCAGACATCACCGGACGGGTGATCGATCCGGTCCGGCCGCGGGATTGTCTCTTGCCCCGGGGGGTCTGTCGCGCCGGGAATGGCCATCCAGGTGGTCGCTCAGCGCGTCGTTTTTGGCCATCGACGTGCCGGGGATGCTCCGGCTCGTCCCTCCCCCGAGGAAACGAGAAGACGATGTCCAGGGCCGCTTGGGTAGCCACGAATCTGGCCGTCGCCGTCGCCGCCACCGCCGTCGGCTGCATGCTGGTGATCACGCTGGCACCGGAGCGCGCCGGGCCGGACCGGCCGTCACCCGCCGGTGCCCTGGCCGCCGTGACCGGGCACGGCGGCTCGGCCGCGCGTGCCGCCACCTCCGCGCTCGGCGCCGATGCCGTGCCGTCCGACGCCGGCCTTCCGACCGCTCCCGTGACGGGGCGGATCGAGGTGACCGCGCCGCAGGGCGGTGTCGACTTCAGGGCGAACGGCAGCTTCGCCGTGGCGTGGAAGAACACCACGGGCGAGCAGGTGGACGTCTGGCTGCGCACGGACACCGGCCACGGCCGCTCGCAGCGGCTGGGGCTGGTCGCCACCCATGCGGGCGCCGGGCGGGCCGGCGAGGTGATCGTGACGCTGCCGCGGGTGCCGCCGGGCCCCCGCTACTTCCTGGAGGTGGCCACCACCGGTGACGGCGAGGTCCGCGGCCTGAGCAGGACCTTCGCCGTCACCGGCTGAGCGGCCGGGCCCTCAGGGGGCGTCGAGACCGACCAGCCCGGCCAGGGCCTGCCGGTGCCGTCCCGGCGAACCCAGGGCGAGCTCGTCGCTCTTGGCCCGCTTGAGGAACAGATGAGCCGGGTGCTCCCAGGTCATCCCGATGCCGCCGTGCAGCTGGACGCACTCCTCGGCGGCACGTACCGCCACCGGCGCGCAGTACGCCTGGGCGACCGCCACGGCCACGGCGGCGTCGGGGCTGTCGGTGGCCAGCGCGTCGGCGGCGTTGCGGGCGGCGGCGCGGGCCGAGGCGACCTCCAGCCACAGCGCGGCCATCCGGTGCTTGAGCGCCTGGAACGAGCCGACGGGGCGGGCGAACTGGGTGCGCTCGGCGGTGTAGCGCACCGTTTCGGTCAGGCACCATTCGGCGACGCCGAGCTGTTCGGAGGCGAGCAGCCCGGCCCCGGTGAGCAGGGCACGCTCGACGGCGGCGCGGGCGCGGTCGCCGGTGGCCAGCAGGGTGCCGCGGGCGCCGTCGAGGGCGAGGTGCCCCAGGCGGCGGGTGAGGTCGAGCGAGGTGACGGCGTCGGTGCGCACGCCCTCGGCCGTGGCCTCGACCGCGTAGAGCGCCGGGCCGTCCGTCCCCTGGGCCCAGACGAGCAGCAGGTCGGCGGCCGCGGCGTCGGCGACCGAGGTCGCCCGGCCGGTGAGGGCACCGCCGGCATCGGCCCGTACGGCCGGTTCCGGCAGCCCTCCGGGGGCGGTGGGCAGCGGGAGGGCGAGCACGCCGACGGTGCGCCCCTCGGCGAGCGCGGCGAGCGGTGCGGCGACCTCCGGCCGGTCGCACGGGCAGCCGAGCAGGGCCGTCACCGCGACGACCGCGCTGGTCAGATACGGCACGGCGGCGACGGAGCGGCCCAGTTCCTCCAGCACGACGGCGGCCTCGCGGGCGCTCGCGCCGGCCCCGCCGAGCTTCTCGGGGACCAGCAGCCCCGCGGTGCCGATCTCCGTGGCGAGCGCGCGCCACAGTGCGGAGTCGTAGGGGCGGTCCGCCTCCAGGCCGGCGAGCACGGTGGCCGGATCGCTGCGGTCGGCGAGCAGCGACCGTACGGCGGCGCGCAGCGCGTCCTCGTCCTGCGAGTACAGCAGATCGGGGTCCGGTCCCCCTGGCGCGGTGGTCTGCGGATCGGTCATCGGGGGAGGTCCTTCCACGCGACGTCCTTGTCGGTGCGCGGCTCGGGCGGCAGCCCCAGTACGCGTTCGGCGACGATGTTGAGCAGCACTTCGGAGGTGCCTCCTTCGATGGAGTTCCCCTTGGCGCGCAGATAGCGGTAGCCGGCCTCGCGTCCGATGAAGTCGACGCCGTCGGGGCGGCGCATCGTCCAGTCGTCGTAGGTCAGTCCGTCCTCGGCGAGGAACTCCACCTCCCAGCCGCTGATCTCCTGGGCGAGGCGGGCGAAGGCCAGCTTCATGCCGCTGCCCTCCGGTCCGGGCTGCCCTTTGGTCAGCTGCTGGCGCAGCCGCTCGCCGGTCAGCCGGGCGACCTCGGCCTCCACCCACAGCTTCAGCAGCCGCTGGTGCAGATCGTGGGTGCGCAGTTCGGGCCGGGCGCGCCAGTCGGCGGCGGCGACGCCGATCATGCCGCCCTCGCGGGGTGTGCGGACCCCGCCGATGGCGACCCGCTCGTTCATCAGGGTGGTCTGGGCGACCTGCCAGCCCTCGCCGACCGCGCCGAGGCGGTGGGCGTCGGGGATCTCGACGCCGGTGAGGAAGACCTCGTTGAACTCGGCCTCGCCGGTGATCTGCCGCAGCGGGCGCACCTCGACACCGGGGTGGGTCATATCGCAGACGAAGTAGCTGATGCCCCGGTGCTTGGGCACGTCGGGGTCGGTGCGGGCGATCAGGATCGCCCAGCGGGCCAGGTGCGCGCTGGACGTCCAGACCTTCTGCCCGTCGACGATCCAGTCTCCGCCGTCGTCCCGGACCGCGCGGGTCGCCAGCGCCGCCAGGTCGGAGCCGGCACCGGGCTCGCTGAACAGCTGGCACCACACCTCCTCGCCGGTCCACAGGGGCCGCAGGAAGCGCTGCTTCTGCTCGTCGGTGCCGAACCGCAGGATGGTGGGCGCGGCCATGCCCAGGCCGATGCCGATCCGGCCCGGGTCGTTGCCGGGGGCGCCGGCCGCCTCCAGCTCGGCGTCGACGACCGCCTGGAGGGATCGCGGCGCGTCGAGTCCGCCGAGTCCCTCGGGGAAGTGGACCCAGGCCAGTCCCGCGTCGAAGCGGGCGCGCAGGAACTCCAGGCGGTCGGTCGTGGCGGGAGGGTGGGCGGCGAGCAGCTCGGCGGTGCGCCGGCGCAGGTCGGTGGCGTCGGTCATCGGGCCTCCCCCGCTCCGGGGACCACCACGAGCCGGCCGACGGAGGTGCCGTCGGCGACCTGCTGTACGGCGTCGGCCGCCGACTCCAGCGGTACCCGCCCGCCGATCAGCGGCTTGACCACGCCCTGCGCGGCGAGCTTGGTCAGCTCCTCGTGGCAGGCGTCGACGGCTGCCGGGTCCTTGGTGTTGTACAGGCCCCAATGCAGGCCCAGGATCGCGTAGTTCTTCACCAGCGCGTGGTTGAGGGCGGGGGTGGGGATGGCGCCGCCCGCGAAGCCGACGACGATGATGCGGCCCTCGAAGGCGATGCACTTGACGGACTTGGCGTACGCGTCGCCGCCCACCGGGTCGTAGACGACGTCGGCGCCCCGGCCGTCGGTGGCCTCCTTGACCGCGGCGACGATGTCGTCCGTGCGCCGGTCCAGGACGAGGTCGCAGCCCAGTTCGCGGGCGATGCGGGCCTTGTCCGCGCCGCCGGCCACCCCGATCACCCGTGCGCCCGCGGCCTTGCCGAGCTGGACGGCGGCGCTGCCGACGCCGCCGGCCGCGGCGTGCACCAGCAGCGTCTCGCCGGCCTGCAGCCGGGCCCGGCGGTGCAGTCCGAACCAGCCGGTCTGGTAGCCGACGTGCAGTGCGGCGGCCTCCGCGTCGTCCAGGGCCTCGGGAGCGGGGCGGGCGGTCGCCGCGTCGACGACCGCGAGCTCGGCGAAGCCTCCGTCGGGCAGCGGCGGCTGGGCCAGCACCCGCCTCCCGACCTCGCCGGCCGCGCCCTCGCCCACGGCGAGCACCTCGCCGCAGATCTCCACGCCCGGCGTGAAGGGCAGCGGCGGCCGCACCTGGTACTGGCCCCGGCACAGCAGCGCGTCGGGGAAGTTGACGTTGGCGGCCCGCACCCGCAGCAGCAGCTGCCCCGGGCCCGGCTCCGGGTCCGGCACCTCCTCCAGCCGCATCACTTCACGCGGCTCGCCGTTCGCGTGTACGCGCCATGCCTTCACCTGGTGCCTCCACAGACCTTGGATACGCGGGTGGGGCAAAGGGCGCAGCGGCCCCTCGCCAGCGACATACTAAGCGGTCGGTATCGGCTAGGGAACCGTCGTCGGCGACTCCGCGCCACATCCCGGCGCCCGCCCCGCCGCCCGACCCGGGCCGCCCCCCGGGAACCTGGTACTGACAGGGTCAGGCACCACCCGGCCCGATGGCCGAGACTGGCCGGTATGGACTCACCCGCCACGGACACCCCCGCCGAATTGGGGAACTTCCTGCGCTCCCGCCGCGCCCGGCTCCAGCCGGAGGACGTCGGACTGGTCTCCTACGGGGCGCGCCGCCGGGTCCCGGGCCTGCGCCGCGAGGAGCTGGCGCAGCTGGCCGGCGTCAGCATCGCGTACTACACCCGCCTCGAACAGGGCCAGAGCCGCAACGCGTCCGAAGGGGTGCTGGACGCGCTGGCCCGCGCGCTGCGGCTGACCGCCGACGAGCGGGCCCATCTGTACGTGCTGGCCCGCCCCACCCGGGCGCGCCGCCGCCCCGCGGTCCGCCACGACCGGGTCCGCCCCGGCGTGCGGCAGCTGCTCGGCGCCATGGCGGACGTACCGGCCCTCGCACTGGGACCGCGGTTCGAGATCCTGGCGTGGAACCGCCTCGGGCACGCCCTGGTCGCCGGGCACCTCGACTTCGACAGCCCCGACCGCCCGTTGGACCGGCCCAACGCCCAGCGGCTGCTCTTCCTCGACCCGCACACCAGGGAGCTCTACCGGGACCGTGACGAGGAGGTCCGGCGGGCCGTCTCGGCGCTGCGGGTGGCCGCGGGCGAGTACCCCGACGACCCCCGGCTCACCGAGCTGATCGGCGAGTTGTCGATGAAGTCCACCGAGTTCAGCGGCCTGTGGTCCCGGCACGCCGTCAGCAACTGCACCTTCGGCACCAAGCGGTTCCACCATCCGCTGGTGGGCGACATGGAGCTGGACTTCGAGATGATGCGGACGCCGGACGGTTCCGGGCAGGGCGTGCTGATGTACACCGCGGCGGAGGGCTCGCCGTCCGAGGCGGCGCTGCGGCTACTCGCGGCGGAGCGCGCTCCAGAACTCCGGGTCCTCGAACCCGAGCGCCCATAGGCCGGTGCCCCGCACCCCGTACTTCCTCAACAGGGGCAGCTGGGCCCGGACGCCGCGCGCGTCCTGGTACCACACCTCGTGCTCCTCGTCGTCCTTGTAGTAGCGGAAGTACGGGGTGCCGGACTGCTCGTCGAAGCGGTACTCCGCGTCCGTCCGCTCACGCAGCGCCTCGGCCTGCTTCCAGGTCAGATGGCCCGCATGGCCCTTGACGCCGGTGACCCAGTCCCAGCCGTAGCCCGGGAAGGCCACCTCGATCTTGTGGCGCGGGATGGTGCCGGTGGCGTAGCGCAGAAACTCCTCGTACCAGTCCCGGGAGGACAGCGGACCCGCCTCGCCGCCCGACCAGTGCAGGTCGTACCCCATGATCCGGACCCGGTCGGCGTACCTGCCGAGCCACTCGTAGTCGAACGCCGTGCCGCTGCCGCGGACCCGGGCCAGCACCGTGACCACACACTGCTTGCCGAGGTCGTGCAGCCGCGCGCACAGCTGCCGGACGAGCGCGTTGTATCCGGTCCGCACCCGCTCGCGGGCCTCCTTGTCGCCGGTGACCGCCATCGACTCGTAGTCCAGGTCGAGCCCGTCGTACGCACGGCTCTCCACCACGTCCAGCAGCCGGTCGACATGCGCCCGGCGCCGATCGGGGTCGTGCATCAGATCGCCCATCTCCTTGGCGCCGAGGGTCTCGGTGACCGTGGGCACGACGGCGATCCCGGCGTCGTGCAGCCCGTCGATGATGCCGCGCCGCCCGGCGCCGTGGTGTCCGGTGATGGTGGTGTCGGAAGAGGCCTGGTACCAAAAGGGGCTGACGGTGTGCAGCTGGGAGGCGTGTTGCAGGGCGTCGCGGTAGGCGGCGTCGATGTTGCCCCAATAGGGCAGCCAGGCCGAGGCGGTGCGCCCGCGGTCCCGCTGCCCCTCCGGGGTCTTCGCCGCCTCGGCGGCCGGGGCGAGCGGTCCGGCGAGCACCGCCACGGCCAGCAGAACGGACAGTCCGGTGCGCGACCGGGATCCTGAGGGTTGGTCCATGCCCAAAGCGTCACCCGGCAGCGTTCATGACGCATCGTCAGTTCCACCGAACGGGGCGGCGGGTGGTCCGCGGCCGGACCGCCGGCCCCGGCGCACCGGGCGGGGCACCGGTCAGCCGCCGGACACCCCCTGGGACAGGGTGACCGCGATCCGGCCGGAGGCGATCGCCGCCGCGAGGGAGAGGCGGTCGTGGGCGATGTCGGCGCAGGTCGCGGTGTCCATCCGCAGTCGGACGTCGGGGCGCTCGGCGGGTCCGTCGGCGTAGCTGGGGCCGCCGTCGGCCGCGAGCAGGACATGGAACTCCCCCTCGTCGAGGGCGATGTCGACGACCCGGACGCCGTCGGTGAAGTGGTCGGCGAGCCGCGCGATGAGCGGCACCGCGAACCAGTGGGCCCGTACCGCGTCCGTGGGGCGCCGCCCGTCGAGGGCGGGGGCGCCCCAGTCGGCGAGCGCGCTGAGCGCGGGCAGCAGCGCGCGGCCGCGGGCGGTGAGCTCGTAGACGTAGGCGGCTCCGGGCGGGGCGAGCCGGCGGCGGGTGACCAGGCCGTCCCGCTCCATGTCCTTGAGCCGGGAGGCGAGCATGTCCGTGCTGACGCCGGGCAGGTCGGCGTGCAGATCGGTGTAGCGCCGGGAGCCGCCCAGGAGTTCCCGGACGATCAGGAGCGTCCAGCGGTCGCCGACGGCGTCCAGGGCTCGGGCGACGGCGCAGTACTGGTCATAGCTTCGGCGCGGCATGACACCAGCATAGACAGAAGTTGGACTTTCCAAGTCCCTACTTGGTAAAACCAAGTACGGTGTGACGAATGCTGCCGCGCCGCGCGGTGAGCGAGGGACCGGGAGGCCACCCCATGCAGTTCAAGCAGTCCAGCAAGATGGCCGACGTCTGCTACGAGATCCGCGGACCGGTGATCGAGCACGCCGACGCGCTGGAGGAGGCCGGCCACAGCGTGCTGCGGCTGAACACCGGCAATCCGGCGCTGTTCGGCTTCGAGTGCCCCGAGGAGATCCTGCAGGACATGATGCGCAATCTGTCCCGTGCGCACGGCTACACCGACTCCCGCGGCATCCTCTCGGCCCGCCGCGCGGTGGCCCAGCGCTACCAGCAGGCCGGGCTGCCGGACGTCGGCGTCGACGACGTCTACCTCGGCAACGGCGTCTCCGAGCTCGTCTCGCTGGCCGTACAGGCGCTGCTCGACGACGGCGACGAGGTCCTCATCCCGGCCCCCGACTACCCCCTGTGGACGGCGGTCACCACGCTCGCCGGCGGCAAGGCCGTGCACTACCTCTGCGACGAGTCCGCCGACTGGCTGCCGGACCTCGACGACCTCGCCTCGAAGATCACCGACCGGACCCGGGCGCTGGTCATCATCAACCCCAACAACCCGACCGGCGCGGTCTATCCGCGCGAGCTGCTGGAGGGCATGCTCGACCTCGCCCGGCGCCACCAGCTGATGGTCTTCGCCGACGAGGTCTACGACCGGATCGTCTACGACGACGCGGTGCACCACCACGCCGCGGTGCTCGCCCCCGACCTGGTGTGCCTGACCTTCTGCGGGCTGTCCAAGTCCTACCGCGTGGCCGGCTTCCGCTCCGGCTGGCTGGTCGTCACCGGCCCCAAGGAGCACGCCGCCGACTATCTGGAGGGCCTGGGCACCCTCGCCTCGATGCGGCTGTGCCCGAACGCGCCCGCGCAGTACGCCGTTCAGGCGGCCCTCGGCGGCCGGCAGAGCATCCAGGACCTGGTCCTGCCGGGCGGGCGGCTGCACGAGCAGCGCGATGTGGCCTTCGAGCGGCTCAACGAGATCCCGGGCGTCTCCTGCGTCAAGCCCAAGGGCGCGCTCTACGCCTTCCCCCGCCTCGACCCCGCCGTACACAAGATCCACGACGACGAGAAGTTCGTCCTGGACCTGCTGCTGCGGGAGAAGATCCAGGTCGTCCAGGGCACCGGCTTCAACTGGCCGCGCCCGGACCACTTCCGCATCCTCACCCTCCCGCACGCCGACGACCTCGACGCGGCGATCAGCCGGATCGGCCGCTTCCTGGCGGGCTACCGCCAGTGACGCCGGGGCGCCCCCAGCGCCCGCGCCCCACCCCGCCTTCCCGGCGTTTCCCGGCTCCCTCCCGCTCTCCCCTCCCACCTCACCCGAACGGCCGCACCCCCGCCGCTCGCCCGTCCGCCGCTCCCCGGTGCGCACCGGGGACCCGTCCACAGGCGGGAAGGCCTTCCGGGCGGCGTGGGGGCGCCGCGACACCGTGGGGAAGCCCCCCACCCCAAAGGACGCGATCTCCCGGCGGCGGGCCGTCCGGGCCGCCCGCCGCACGAACGCGCCCTTGAGCGGATCGCCCGCAGCAGATTAGGTGGAGGGCGGCATTCCTGCCGCGACCCCACAAGGGAGGGGGACTCCATGCCGGTACGGCCTGCAGAATCGGAAGCGGAACTCGAGGCTCACCTGCACGGCATATGCTTCAAGACCGGTCCGCCGCGCCGTATCGGCGTCGAGATCGAGTGGCTGGTCCACGACGCGCGCAACCCCCGATGTCCGGTCGAACCGGACCGGCTGCGCCACGCGGCCGGCGCACTGCGCGCCCTGCCCCTCAGCTCGCTCCTGACCTTCGAACCCGGCGGCCAGCTGGAGCTCAGCTCGCTGCCCGCCACCTCACTGACCGAGTGCATCGAGGCCGTCGCGGCCGATCTCGCGCTGGTCCGCCCCGCCATGCTGGCGATGGGCCTGGGAATGGCCGGCCACGGCCACAATCCATGGCACCCCCCGCGCCGGGTACTGACCGAACCGCGGTACAACGCCATGGAGGCGTACTTCGACCGCTGGGGCTCCGCCGGGCGGGCCATGATGTGCGCCACCGCGTCCGTGCAGGTCTGCGTGGACGCGGGCCACGAGGAGCCGGGGCCGTTCGGACTCGGCCGGCGGTGGCGGCTGGCCCATCTGCTGGGCGCGGTACTGACCGCGGCGTTCGCCAACTCGCCGACCAGTGAGGGCTGCCCCACGGGCTACCGCAGCACCCGCCAGGTCGTCTGGTCCCAGCTCGACCCGGGCCGTACGCTCGCCCCGCACCAGGAGCCGGATCCCCGCACCGCCTGGGCGCGCTACGTCCTGGACGCGCCGGTGATGTGCGTCCGCAACGAGGACGGCCCCTGGGACGCGCCGGAGGGGCTCACCTTCCGCGAGTGGGTCCGTACGGGCGTCCCCAGACCACCGACCCGGGAGGATCTGGACTACCACGTCACCACGCTCTTCCCGCCCGTGCGGCCGCGCGGCCATCTGGAGCTGCGCATGATCGACGCGCAGTCGGGCGACGGCGGATGGATCGTGCCGCTGGCCGTGACCGCCGCCCTGTTCGACGATGCGGAGGCCACGGAGCGCGCCTACCGCGTCGTCAAACCCCTCGCCGACACGGCCGGTTCCCGGCCCGCGCCGCGCAATCCGCTGTGGCGGCGCGCGGCCCGCGGAGCGCTGACCGACCCGGAGCTGCACTCCGCAGCGGTGGCCTGCTTCGCCGCCGCGCAGGAAGCCCTGCCACGGCTCGGCGCCTCCCTGGAGGTGCGCACCGCGGTCGCGGAGTTCACCGACCGCTATGTGGCGCGCGGACGCTGTCCCGCGGACGACCATCTCGACGCCCTGTACGCCGCGGAGGGCGCTCTCCTCCTTGGGAAGGACGGCCAGTGACCCACGACCCCGAGCTCCTTCGCGAACGGGCGGCCTCGGCGCTGCGCACCGCCCGCGACCGCACCCGCCTGCTGACCACCTGCGTCGAGCACCCCGACCTCGTCGCACAGCACTCCCCGCTGATGTCCCCGCTGGTGTGGGACCTGGCGCACATAGGCAACCAGGAGGAGCAGTGGCTGCTGCGCACCGTCGGTGGTCGCGACGCCCTGCGGCCGGACATCGACTCCGTCTACGACGCCTTCGAGCATCCCCGCGCCGAGCGCCCCTCGCTGCCGCTGCTGGCACCGGACGAGGCGCACGGCTACGTCGCCGAGGTCCGCGGCCGGGTGCTGGACATCCTGGAGACCGCCCCGCTGCACGGCGGTCCGCTGCTGGACGCGGGCTTCGCCTTCGGCATGATCGCCCAGCATGAGCAGCAGCACGACGAGACCATGCTCATCACGCATCAGCTCCGCTCGGGTCCACCAGTGCTGAGCGAGGCGGAGCCGTTGACCGTCGCTCTCGACGAAACGCTGGTCGACGAAGTCCTGGTGCCCGGCGGGCCGTTCGCCATGGGGACCTCCACCGAGCCCTGGGCGCTGGACAACGAGCGGCCCGCGCACCACCGGCTGGTACCGCCCTTCCTGATCGACACCACACCGGTCAGCAACGGTGCCTACCAGCGGTTCATCGAGGACGGGGGCTACCGCGAGCCGCGCTGGTGGACCGCGGCGGGCTGGGCGCAGGTGCAGGAGAACAAGCTGCGCGCACCACTGTTCTGGAAGCGTGACGGCGGCCAGTGGCTGCGGCGGAGATTCGGGGTCACCGAGCCCGTGCCACCGGACGAGCCGGTGCTGCACGTCAGCTGGTACGAGGCGGACGCCTATGCGCGCTGGGCCGGCCGGCGGCTGCCGACCGAGGCCGAATGGGAGAAGGCCGCCCGGTACGACCCGGAGGCCGGCCGGTCGATGCGCTACCCCTGGGGGGACGAGGACCCCACGCCGGCGCACGCCAACCTCGGCCAGCGGCATCTGCGGCCCGCCCCCGTCGGCAGCTACCCGGACGGCCAGTCGCCCCTGGGCGTACGGCAGCTGATCGGCGATGTGTGGGAGTGGACGGCGAGCGACTTCCTGCCGTATCCGGGCTTCGCCGCCTTCCCCTACCGCGAGTACTCCGAGGTGTTCTTCGGCGATCAGTACAAGGTGCTGCGCGGCGGGTCGTTCGCCGTCGACCCGGTCGCCTGCCGGGGCACCTTCCGCAACTGGGACCTGCCGGTCCGGCGGCAGATCTTCGCCGGGTTCCGGACCGCCAAGGACGTCGCCCCGGCGGCGGACGCATGAGCCCGGCGACACGGGAGGGCCTGCGCTGATGTGCCGTCATATCGCCTATGTGGGGCCGTCGATCCCCTTCGGGCAGATCGTGCTGGACCCGCCGCACGGCCTGTACCGGCAGTCGTGGGCGCCGCGCCGCCAGCGGTACGGCACGGTCAACGCGGACGGGTTCGGCGTCGGCTGGTACGCGCCCGGCGACCCGGTGCCCGCCCGCTACCGCCGGGCCGGGCCGATCTGGGCCGACGAGCAGCTGCCCGACCTGGCGCGGGTGGTGCGCACCGGCGCACTGCTGGCCGCCGTACGGGACGCCACCACCGCCGGTGCGGACGCCGAGGCGGCGGCCGCGCCGTTCGCCGGCGACCGCCACCTCTTCAGCCACAACGGCGCGGTGACCGGCTGGCCGGACTCCCTCGCCCCGCTGGCGGCCGAGCTGCCGCCGAGCGAGCTGCTGCGGTTGCAGGCCCGCTGCGACGCGGCGTTCGTGTGGGCGCTGGTGCAGCACCGGCTGGGCCGCGGTGACGAGCTGGGCGAGGCGCTGGCCGACACCGTCACGGCCGTCGCCGCTGCCGCGCCCGCCTCCCGGCTCAATCTGCTGCTGACCGACGGCACCTCCATCGCCGCCACGACCTGGGGCGACACCCTGTTTCACCTGGCGATTCCCGGCGGCGGCCGGGTCGTCGCCGCCGAACCGTACGACGATTCCCCCCACTGGACCGAGGTCCCCGACCGCACCCTGCTGCGCGCCACCCGCACCGGAGTCCACCTCACCCCGCTCAAGGAGCCCACCACGTGAGCCCGCTCAGCATCACCCGCACCCTCCCTGCCGACGCCACCGCGGCCGCGCTGCGCGCCGACGTCGCCCAGGGACTGTCCGACACCCCCAAGCAGCTGCCGCCCAAGTGGTTCTACGACGCCCGCGGCAGTGAGTTGTTCGAAGAGATCACCAGGCTGCCCGACTACTACCCGACCCGCGCCGAGCGGGAGATCCTGCTCACCCGCGCCGACCACATCGCCGCGGCCACCAACGCCCGCACCCTGGTCGAGCTGGGTTCCGGCTCCTCCGACAAGACCCGCCATCTGATCGGCGCGCTGACCGGGCTGCACACTTACGTCCCCATCGACGTCAGCGAGTCCGCGCTGGCCGCGGCGGGCGAGGCGCTGCTGGCCGAGCACCCCGGCCTGACCGTGCACGCCCTGGTCGCCGACTTCCAGCAGGGCGTCGAACTCCCCGACACGCCCGCTCCGCGACTGCTCGCCTTCCTCGGCGGCACCATCGGCAACCTGCTCCCCGAGGAGCGGGCCGCGTTCCTGCGCTCCGTCCACGCCATGCTGTCCCCGGGCGACGCCCTGCTGCTCGGTACCGACCTGGTCAAGGACGAGGCCACGCTGGTGGCCGCGTACGACGATCCGCAGGGCGTGACGGCCGACTTCAACAAGAACGTCCTCCAGGTCGTCAACCGCGAACTGGACGGCGATTTCGATCCGGCGGACTTCGACCATGTCGCGCTGTGGAACGCCGAGCAGGAGTGGATCGAGATGCGGCTGCGGGCCCGCAAGGAGCTGACCGTGAAGATCCCCGGAGTGGATCTCGCGGTGACCTTCGCGGCCGGAGAGGACATCCGCACCGAGATCTCGGCGAAGTTCCGCCAGGACGGCGTACGGGCCGAACTTGCCGTGGCCGGGCTGGAGTTGACCAACTGGTGGACCGACAGCGCGGACCGCTTCGCGCTGTCACTGTCCTTCCGCGCCTGACCGACCGTCGATTCCCGGCCGGTGTGTCCTCGGGCGCGCCGGCCGGGTCCCCTGTCCGGCGCCGGTGTGGTTCGATGCCCCGATCACACGTTCGCACCGGGCGGGCGCACCGCGCGCGGAGTCGAGGGGCAGGGACGCGACATGGGGCAGGGGCTGGATCGGCGGAGTTTCCTCAGGGGCGCGGCCGGTCTGTCGGCCGCCGGCGTACTGGCGGGAGCGGGCAGCGGATGGTTCACGGCCGGGGCGGCGGGCCGCCGGCCGGCCGCGCCCGCCGCGCTCTCCGTCCAGGACTGGATGTCGGCGCTCGCCGACGACACCCCCCTGTCGCGCCTGACGATCCCCGGCACCCACGACTCCGGTGCGCGCATCGGCGGCCCCTGGGTCGCCTGCCAGAACACCTCCGTCGAGGAGCAGCTCGGCAGCGGAATCCGCTTCCTCGACGTCCGCTGCCGGGCCGTCGACAACGTCTTCGCCATCCATCACGGCGCCTTCTACCAGGAGCTGATGTTCGGCGACGTACTCAACGCCTGCCGGGCGTATCTGCGGGCGCACCCGTCCGAAACGGTGCTGATGCGTCTCAAGCAGGAGTACTCGGAGGTCGGCGCCGAGGAGTTCCGCCGGATCTTCGACATCTACCTGGACGACAAGGGCTACCGCTCGCTCTTCCGCCTGGAGGGCGACCTGCCGACGCTGGGCGGGGCACGGGGCAGGGTCGTCCTGCTGGCGGACTCCGACGGCCTCGGCGGCGTCCGCTACGCCGATCCCTCGCTGTTCGACATCCAGGACGACTACATGGCCGAGCCGTTCGGGAAGTACCCGAAGATCGAGGCCCAGTTCCGCAAGGCGGTCGCCGAGCCCGGCAAGCTCTTCGTCAACTACGTCAGCACCGCCGCCCTGCTCCCGCCACGCTCCAACGCGGACCGCCTCAACCCGCAGGTCAAGGCCCTCCTGGAGGGCTCGGAAGGCAGTTCCTGGACGGGCCTTGGCATCGTCCCGATGGACTTCCCGAACGCATTCGGCCTGGCGGAGACCCTGATCCGGCACAACGCGACGGTACGGGACGCACGGCTGACGCGGTGAGCGCCGGGCCCGCGGCGCGGGGTGTCACCCGGTTGGGCGAGTCGGCCGCGTTCCGGCGTTCGGGGGCGGTGCGGCGGCGCCGGCGGCCGCGCCATGGCCGCCGGGCCGGGGGCCATGGGCCTCGCCGGGGTCGCCCTGCGGGCCGCGCCCGGCCGATTCTCGTCCACCGCGCGCGGTGATCCGCCCTCGGTGATCAACCAACCCGGTCCCGCCTGCATCAGACTGAGTGAAATGTCTGGTTCCGGTGGCGATCCGGCGTCCTGCGGACGCCCGCCCCGGCTGATGCGGCGAGGCGGCTGTTGGTGGAGACGAGCGAACGCGGGACCGCGCCGGCGGCGTACGGCGTGGCCGCGGCGGCCGAGGCCTGCCCGGGGCCCGGCGGGCCGACCTGCAGGGGTCGGGGCCGGGCCGGCGTTCCGCTGCGCGCGACGATGGCGCTCGGGGTCCTCACCGTCGTGCTGGGCAGCACGGCGCTGGCGCTGAGCACGCCCCCGCGCGATCCGTTCCTGGCCGCCGGGGACAGCACCACCGGCTCGTACCTCGCGACCCGCGCCGACGGCGACCAGGCCGCCGCTTCCGTGCTCGCCGGACCGTACGCGGAACGGCCCGGCCCGCCCGTGACGCTCCGGCGCGGCGGCGGGACGACGGCTCCGCTGCCGGTGTCCCGGCCGCTGGAGGCGGCCCCGGCGGCGCCCTCGCCGGCGATCGGTGCGCTCTTCTCCCCCGGCGACGACGGTGACCCGGCGCACCACTGCACGGCGAGCGTGGTGCACGCCCCCGCCGGCGACCTGGTCGTCACCGCCGCGCACTGTGTGCACGACGGCGGCTTCCGCACCCGGCTCGTCTTCGCGCCCGGTCTCCACGACGGGATCGCGCCGTACGGCCTGTGGGTGCCCACCCGGATCCATGTCGATCCGCGCTGGATCAGCGACCGGGACCCCGACCACGACGTGGCGTTCCTGCGGGTGCGCAGACCAGGGCGGGCCGGCGGCCGCATAGAGGACCTGACGGGCGCCGAGCGGATCCGGTTCGACGCGCCGCCCGGGCGCCCGGCGCTGCTGATCGGCTACCCCTCCGACCGGGACACCCCGATCGGCTGCCGGCACACGGCGGACGCCCAGGGCCCGTCCCAACTGCGCTTCCGCTGCCCGGGGTTCCCCAACGGGACGAGCGGCGGACCGATGCTCACCGACCTGGACCCGGCCACCGGCACCGGCTCGCTCATCGGGGTGGTCGGCGGTCTCGACGAGGGCGGCGACGACCTCGTGTCGTACAGCAGCCGGCTCGGCGCGGACGCCGCCGCCCTCTACCGCCGCGCGAGCGCCGAGCCGGCCCCGGCCCCGCCCGTCAGGCCCCGCGCGGCACCACGGTCTTGAGGACCGACGGCAGCGGGTACCAGTCGGCGGTGGCGAAACTGGCGTGCGCGGCGGCGAGCTGGTTCACCCGGGCCAGCGCCTCCGTCTCGGTCGGGCGGGTGCCGTCGATCGCCGGGGGGACGTTGTGCGCGTCGGTCATGATCAGGAGGTAGTGGCGGGTGTCGTACCAGGCGGTGTCGATGGAGCCGTTGAGGTACGTGGCGGCGTCGCCGTCGAAGACCACGAACCAGGGGCGCAGCGCCGGGTCCTGGTAGCGCTCACGGGGGTCGCCGGGAGCCGCCCCGTGCACCGCGGGGAAGGCCGTGGACCGCGCCAGCCTCCCCTGCCCCGCGAGGTCCTTCAGATGCCGGGCGTACTCGACATCGGTCCACAGCCTGTCGAGCGGGTTGTTCTCCTCCAGCGTGCCGGGTATCAGCTCGAACAGGAACTTTCCGGCCAGGTCGGCGCGCGAGGGCCAGCCGCCGGCCCGCACCGCCTCGTCGGGCGTGGCGTGCCCGGCGGTCAGATCGCCCGGCCCGTACACCGCGTCGCCCAGCTTCTGCCGTATCAGCGCATCGAACTCGGCCGGTCCACGCCCGCCCTTGGCGTTGAATCCGTCCTTCATCTCGACCTTGACCAGGATGGGACGGTGGCCGGGGTGCGCGTCGTGCCAGGCCTTCATGTCGGCGAGGCAGCCGCCGAAGTCCTGGTTGCGGTCCTTGCTGCGCAGCTCCGACGCGTGCGCGGCGCCCTCGCAGTTGTTGTTGTTCCCGAGCGGGTTGCTGTGCGAGACCCGCCAGGACCGGCCCAGTCCGTTGGACCAGAGGTCGAGTTCGAGCAGCGCGGCGCCGGAGTCCAGCGCGTCCGCGAAGTAGGGATACTTCTCCTTGTCGTAGGCATTGTGGACGCCCACGGACGTGCTGGTGCCGTACGTCATGGCAGCGGCCGGCTCGGCACCCGCCGGTCCGGTCACCGCCATCAGAGCCGCCGCCGCGGCGGCAACCGTCCCCACACACCGCTTCCCGTTCATGAGCCCCGCTTCCCCTAGGTCCTCGGCCGGTCGGTCGCCCGGTCGATCGGGCGTCAGCGTACGGGAGTTGGCGGCGGTGGGGATCACAGGGTGGGCGCAGCAGACGCACACGGCGCACGACACCGGCCAACACAGGAGGACGCATGACCGACGCGAACACCAACGCGCACCCGCACACCGAGGCCGACCCCGACACCGGCACCGGCACCGGCACCGATGCGGCGAACACGTCGACGGGAGCGGGAACGGAAACGGAAACAGACGGAAGCACGACGACGACCAGGAAGGCCTCGCGCACCGGCCTGCCGCTCGCGGCGGCCGTCCTCACCGGAACGGTCGCGCTCTACATCGCGCTCGTCGCCTTCGGCAACATCACCGACTTCGGCACCAACCAGCAGTTCGTCCGCCATGTCCTGGCCATGGACACCACGTTCAAGGACCCGGACCTGATGTGGCGGGCCATCACCTCGCACCCCCTTCAGGACGCCGCGTACGTGGCGATCATCGTCTGGGAGACGCTCGCCGCGCTGGTGCTGATCGCCGCCACCGCCCTGTGGACCGTCGCCCTGCGGCGCGGCGGCGACCTCGCCCGCGCCCAACGGACCAGCACGCTGGGCCTGCTGATGATCCTGGTGCTGTTCGGCGCGGGCTTCATGGCGGTCGGCGGCGAGTGGTTCGCCATGTGGCAGTCGGAGACCTGGAACGGCCTGGAGGCGGCCGCCCGCAACGTCACCGTCGCCGGGATCACGCTGGTGGTCGTGCACCTTCCGGCCCGGAGCGGACGCCGCGGAGGCGGTCAGTAGCCTCCACGGCCGCCGCCGGCCTCACCACACGATCCGGTACCCCGTCAGCCAGTCGTCGGCGCCCGCGCTGCCGCGCTCGGGGGCGCCGGCCGGGCGCGTGGGGCGGCCGGTGGCGCCCGACGCGGTGAGTTTGGCCATCCCGGCACTGGCGGCGACGACCTTCTCCACCCGCTCCCGGCGCAGCTCCTCGTACGCGGCGAAGGCGCTTGGCGGATCGGGCCGGTCGCGCAGGCACTTGGCGAGGACCACGCTGTCCTCGATGGCCATGGACGCGCCCTGGGCGGCGTTGGGAGCGGCGGCGTGTGCGGCGTCGCCGAGGACGACCATGGTGTCGGTGTACCAGGTCGGGGTGGTGGCGATGTCGTAGGCGTTGGAGGCGATGACGCGGTCGCCGCTGGCGCGGACGATGTCCGCGGCCGGAGTGTCGTCGTCGGAGAAGAGCCCGGCGACCCTGGCGCGCCAGGTGTCGGGGGTGGTCATCGGCGCTCGGGTGCGGTCCAGTTCGGGGCCCGGGACGTTGGCGAACCACCAGACCTCGCCGTCCGGGGCGCGGGTGCAGCCGAAGAAGGCCCGCTTGCCGAAGATCATGGTGTAGGTGTCCGGTGCGAGCGGGGCCCGGGCGTCGCGGGTGTAGCCGCAGACCGTGTTCTGACCGGTGTAGCGCGGCCGCGGCGCGGCCGGGTCGATGAGGGTGCGGGTGACGGAGTGCAGTCCGTCCGCGCCGATCAGCAGATCGCCCTCGGCGCGGCTGCCGTCGGCGAAGGCCGCGACCACCCGCCGGCCGTCCGCGCCGTGCACGGTCTCGGCCCCGACCAGCCGCTTGCCGTGCCGTACGGGGATCCCGCGGCGCGCCGCCTCGACGTGCAGCACCTGGTAGAGGGTGGCCCGCCGCAGGGTGCGCGGGCCGAGGTCGGTGCCCTGTTCGGTGCCCGCCATGGGGCGCTCCCCCAGTCGTGCACCGTCGTTGCCGAGGAACTCCACCCGCTGCGCGGGGAAGGAGTGCTCGACGACCGGACCGTGGGCGTCGATCACCCGCAGCGCCTCGAGGCCGTTGGCGAAGACCACGAGAAAGGCGCCGACATCGTCGGCGCCGGTCGGGTACGCCTCGAATATCTCCGCGTCGATGCCCGCCTTCCGCAGGGCCATCGCGGTCACCGCCCCCGCGATGCCGCCTCCGATGATCAGGGCTTTGGTCATGCCGGTGTCCCCCCAGTCGGGTCGCCGGCCGGGTCATGGCCGACGGACGGTGCGGCCCGTGTGGGCCGCACCGTCCACCTTGTCCCCAGCGGGCCGGAAGATCCAGTCCGCCTGCGCGCCCGGGGCGGGGCGAGCGCTTGCGAAGCGGGGGACCGCCTCAGCCGGCCGCGTACACGTCCTCGATGTAGCGGCCGGAGGCGGTCAGTTCGCGCAGCCAGGCCTCGGACTCCTGCGGGGAGGCGCCGGTGTGGGCGCCGTGCAGTGCGCGGAAGGCGGCTCGTACGCCGGGCGCCATCCGGCTGCCGTCGCCGCAGACGTACACCCGCGCACCGGCCTGCAGCAGCTCCCACACCTCGGTGCCCTCGGCGGCGATGCGGTGCTGTACGAAGCGGTGGCCGTTCTCGGGGCGGGCGCTGAAGACCGGGCGTACGGAGATCGCCCCGGCGGCCTCGGCGGCGGCGAACTCCGCGGCGTGCAGGAAGTCCGCGGTGGGGTCGTCGCAGCCGAAGTAGAGCCGGGCGGGCCCCTGCCGGCCCGCGGCGACGCGGTCGGCGACGGCGCCGCGGAAGGGCGCCAGGCCCGTACCGGCGGCGACGAGGATGACGGGGGTGTCGTCGGCCGGGTCGAGGCGGAAGGCCTCCCGACAGGGCTGGATGCGGGCCAGGACGGTGTCGCCGGGCCGCAGGGTGTGCAGATGGGACGAGCCGGTGCCGCCGGGCAGCAGCGAGACCATCAGATCGGCGTGCCGGGGGTCGGTGGCGGGCGAGGACGACACCGAGTAGTGCCGGACGCGCAGCGGCGGCAGCAGCTCCAGGAGTGTCGGCCAGGGCAGTGCGCCGCGCAGCGCCGGGTGCGCCTCGACCAGCTCGATCAGGGTACGCGGATCGTCCTCGGCGAGGGCTTCGAGCGCGTGCCGCTCGGGCGGGCAGGGGTTGTGCGCGGCGAGCACCGCGACCTGCCCGGGTGTCGGCCGCATGCCCAGTTCGAGGTGGTGGGTGAGGAGTTGGCGTACGGACACCGGCCGGTCCAGGGGCAGGGTGTCGCGGCCGGGGCGGTTGCCGGCGTGCAGCGCGAGGACGGTGTCGAGGTCCACGCCGAGGGCCCGGGCCGCCCGCTCGACGGCCTCCGGGGCGTTGGCCGGCAGCACCGCGAGGTGGTCGGCGGTGCGGTACTCGACGCCGTCCGGCAGTGCGAGCCGCAGGAAGCGCTTGGGCCGCGGCCAGTCCTGCGCGGTCAGGTCGTGGGCCTCGGTCACGGTCATCGGGGTGAGGTCGTGCCGGGCGGCGAGCGCGTCGAGCGGGCCGCCGGTGACCTCGGTGACCGTGTAGCCGGTGTCCGCGGCGGCCGGGGTGCTCGCGCCGGCGCTGGCCGGGTCGCCGTACCGGGCCAGCAGCCGGGTCCGCAGTGCCGTGGTGAACTCCTGGACGGTGCCGTTGAGATCGCCGGAGGCGTCGGCCTCGGCGCGGGGCAGCAGCCGGTGGCCGCCGAGCGCGTCGAGCCGGTCGTCGATGAGGGTCGGTATGTGCTGGTAGGTGGCGGCCCAGTTGCGGTCGCCCACGCCGAGGACGGCGAACGGGACGTCCGCGGCCGCGCCGTCGGGCGCGGTGTTCAGCCAGCGGACGAAGGCGGCCGCGTCGTCGGTGGGCTGGCCGTTGTAGGAGGCGGCGACGATGACGACGGGCCGGTCGGCGGGCAGCGCGCCGGCGTGGGCGTCCAGCGGCGCCACCTCGGCGGTGAAGCCCAGGCCGGTGGCCTCGTCGCCGAGCCGTTCGGCGAACTCGCGGCAGGTTCCGTAGTTGCTGCCGTGCAACAGCAGCAGTCCGGTGCCCTGCGGGACCCGGGTCGGCAGCTGCTCGTCTGCCGCCGGGTCGCCCGCGCTGCCGGGGGCCCTGCCGGAGAGTCCGGGGAGCCCGTCCAGCGCGGCGCGCACCGCGGCGCGGTCGGCGGGGGTACGGGCGGCCAGGGTGAGCGTGAACCCTTCCGGCTTGAGCGTCAGCGTCTCCTTGACGCGCAGCCGGTAGCCGCGGTGGTCGATCAACCGGTAGCGGTGCGCGAGCAGGGCGAGCAGCATGGTCGCCTCGTGCAGCGCGAACTGCCGCCCGATGCAGGCGCGTTCACCGGTCCCGAACGGCTTGTAGGCGTGCGGGGAGCGGGCCGCCTCGGCCTCCGGGCTGAAGCGGAAGGGGTCGAACAGCTCGGGGTTGTCGCCCCAGGCCGGATCGCGGTGCAGCATCGGGGTGAGCACGGAGACCAGGTCGCCGGCCTTGAGCGGGTAGCGCCCGCCGAGCAGGGTGTCCTCGGCTGCCTGGCGGGTGAAGACGGCGGCGGTCGGCCACAGCCGCAGCGCCTCGTTGAGGACCTGCCGGGTGAACGGCAGCCGCCCGATGTCCTCGAAGGAGGGGTCGGGGTCGGCCTGGTCGCCGAAGAGCTCGTCGGCCTCGCGCTGGACCATGCGCAGCGCGAGCGGGTCCTTCAGCAGGTGGTAGAGGGCGAAGGAGAGCGCGCCCGAGGTGGTCTCGTGACCGGCGATCAGGAAGGTGATGACCTGGTTGCGGATGTTGGCGAGGTCGAGCCGGGGGCCGCTCGGCTCCGCCCCGCCGCCCTGGTCCCGGGAGCCCAGCATCAGGCCCAGCAGGTCCTCGTCGCCGCTCTCGCCGCTCGCCGTACGGGCGGCGATGACCTCGTCGACGACGGAGGCGAGGTAGTCCGCGTCGGCCCGGAACGCCGCGTCCTCGGCCGCGTGGTCGGCGTCCGGGTCACGGGCGAACTTCTTCCCGCTCCATTCCAGGCAGCGCACCATCGCCTCGACGAACGGATGGGCGCCCTCGCCGCGGGAGAACGACTCGAAGTCGAAGCCGAATCCGGCGAGCCCGATGGTGTCCAGCGTCATCCGGGTCATGTCCTCGGCGACCTCGACGGGCGTGCCGTCGGCCACCCGCCGGTCCCAGGCGGCCATGACCCGGCGGGCCACCTTGAGCATGGCCGGGTGGTAGGTGCGCATGGAGCCGAGCGCGAAGGCGGGCATCAGGACCTCGTGGGCCCTGGCCCAGTTCGGCTCGTCGTTGTAGGCGGTGAACAGACCGTCACCGGCGAACTCCCTGACGTTCTCCAGGATGAGCGACACCCCCTTGGCGAAGCGGGTCTCGTCGGCGACCTCGGTGACCAGGTCGAGCGAGGTCACAAAGAGCGTCTCGCGGTCGCCGAGCTTGCGCCGGAAGACGGGGCCGTGGATCCGGGCGAGGTCCATGACCTGCTGGACGGGCGTCTTGGTGATGCCGGCCGCCGTGATGTCGGCGATCGGAATGCCGTCGTCGGCGACGCGTTCGTCGCTGTGGAGCGCGATGGTGTCGGTCATGTCTCCAGCGTGAGGGGCCCGGCGTGCCGCTCGCGCCTCGGCAACTGCATGATTGTGCAGTGGTTTTTCGCTGCTCGCTCTTGCGCGCGGACCGGAGAAGGGGCAATGGACGACGGGACTGCCGACGACATGCCGGGGGCGGACCCGCCCGCCGGGCACAAACCGCCGTGTGCGCGCGGCCCTGTCGCCGACCGCTCCGAGCCGTACACGGGCGGCCCGTGGCGCAACTACTTCCTGATCCTGCTCGACCGCATCCCCACGCCGACCGCGGTGTGCCGGGCGGACGGCGAGGTGCTGATCGCGAATCCGGCGATGGCCGGCCAGTGGGGCGTGGCGCCCGGGCAGCTGCGGGGCCGCAACCTGCTGGATCTGTTCAAGCCCCGGGCGGCGGAACAGCTGCGGCGGATCGAGAAGGCCGTGCGGCTGGGCCACCGCTCGCGCTACCCGGTCGAGGTGCACTGGCAGGCCGGGTCCGACGGGGCCGAGCGGGAAGGGGAACTGACGGTGGATCCGGTCGGCGACCCCTCCGAGCAGCCGCCCGTGCTGCTGGCCCTGCTGCGGGTCCGCGAGACCGCCCCGCCGTCGGCGGCACCGCGCGGTACGGCGAGCCCGGTGGAGGCCCGGATCCTGGCGCTGGCCGCCGGCGGCGCGACCACGGCGTCGATCGGCACCGCGCTGGGACTGACGGTCGACGGGGTGAACTACCACCTCGCCCGGCTGTCCCGGCGCTGGCGCGTCCAGGGCCGTACCGCGCTGGTCGCCAGGGCGTATGTGCTGGGCGTGCTGTCGGCGGACAGCTGGCCGCCGGCGCCCGCCTGAGCCGTTGGGGCGTACGGGTCTACGGCCGCAGCGCGCGAGCCGGGAGCCCGCGGACCGCGTCCCCGGGGGCCAGCGGTCCGCCGGCACGCATGTGCGGTTAACCTCGCTGGTGTGCAGGAGAACGCAGCCGCGCGGTTCGAGCGCGGAACGGACGGCCCGAAGGTGATCGTCGTCGGCATCGACGGTTCCGACTCGTCGTGGCGCGCCGCCGCGTATGCGGCCGGACTGGCCCGGCGCCAGGGCTCCCAGCTCGTCCTGGTCTACGTCCAGCCGGTGCTGCCGGCCGGGGCGGCGATGGGCGCGCCGGTGGTGGACGCGACGAACGAGGTGGCCGAGGAGCTGATGGCGGAGATCCGCCAGGCGACCGAGCGACTGCAGGGGATATACGACGTGCGCTGGGAGTTCCACACCCTGCGGGGCGATCCGTACAACGGCATGGTGCAGATGGCCGACGACCTCAAGGCCGACGCGGTGGTGGTCGGCGCCTCGGAGTCGGCCGGGCACCGCATCATGGGCTCGGTCGCGGTCCGCCTGGTCAAGGCCGGACGCTGGCCGGTCACCGTCGTCCCGTAGGCGCCGCGGCCCGGCTGCTCCGCTGGTGGGGCGGGCCGCCCTGAGGCACGGTGGGAGGTGGACGGGCGGAGCGCCGCCCCGGCCGAGGGAGACCACCGTGACCGACCGCACGTACCGCGTGACCGAGATCGTGGGGACGTCCCAGCAGAGCGTGGACGCCGCGATCCGCAATGGCATCGAGCGCGCCTCGCAGACCTTGCGCAACCTCGACTGGTTCGAGATCACCCAAGTCCGCGGGCATCTCGTCGACGGCGAGATCGACCACTACCAGGTCGGTCTGAAGGTCGGATTCCGGCTGGAGGACGCGGAGTGAACCCCGGGTGACCGAACGGCCCCGGCCGTCCGGCTCGAACGCCGGGACACACCCGGCGGGCCCACCGGCGAGGCCCCGGCCCGCGCCCCGATGTGCGGCCCGATGGACACCCCTCACGTGTACGTATCCCGGCGAGTCCCCGGCAGTACTAGGGAGTCGCCTTCCGTAGGCGCCCGCGAGGGTCCATGATGATCCGCCGTCGGACCACGACGGAGCGATCCTACGGAGGGTTGACGCATGGGGCTGCGCGCGGGACAGGGCGTATGGCGCCGCAAACCGATCGAACACATCGAAGAGCCGGAAGGCACCGCCAGCCAGCAGCTGACCCGGGCGCTCGGCCTGTGGCAGCTCACCGCCATCGGCGTGGGCGGCATCATCGGCGCGGGGATCTTCACCCTGGCCGGCACCGTGGCGAACGGAAAGGCCGGGCCCGCGGTCCTGATCTCCTTTCTCATCGCGGGCATCGCGAGCGCCGCCGCCGCCTTCTCCTACGCCGAGTTCGCTGGGCTGATCCCGAAGGCGGGCTCGGCCTACACCTATGGCTACGCGGTCCTCGGGGAGCTGGCCGGCTGGTTCATCGGCTGGGACCTCCTGCTCGAATACACCGCGATCGTCGCGGTGGTGGCCATCGGCATCTCGGGCTACTTCGGCTTTCTGCTCGGGGAACTGGGCCTGGACCTGCCCGCCTGGATGCTGGGCGCGCCCGGGACCGGGCCGGGCCACCGCGTCGACCTGTTCGCGGCGGTGCTCTGCCTTCTGATCGCCTATCTGCTGACCCTGGGCATCAAGAACGCCGCGCGCTTCGAGACGATCGTGGTGGGCCTGAAGGTCCTGGTGGTCGTGGTGGTCATCGCCGTCGGCTTCTTCCACATCGACACCGCGAACTACCACCCCTTCTTCCCCTTCGGCGTGAGCGGCGCGTTCACCGGAGCGGCCACCGTCTTCTTCGCGGTGTTCGGCTACGACGCCATGAGCACCGCGGCAGAGGAGTCCAAGGACGCCCAGCGGCATATGCCCAAGGCCATCATGTACTCGCTGGCGATCTCGATGGTGCTGTACGTACTGGCCTGCCTGGTGCTGACGGGTATGCAGGACTACAAGTCCATCGACCCGGAGAGCGGCTTCTCGTCGGCGTTCAAGGCGGTGGGGCTGACCGGTCTCGCGGACGTCATCGCGGTCGGCGCGATCATCGGGATCCTGACCGTCATGTTCACCTTCATGCTCGGGGTGACCCGGGTCTGGTTCTCGATGAGCCGGGACGGCCTGCTGCCGAAGTGGTTCGCCAAGACCAGCCCCAAGCACCATGTGCCGACCCGGGTGACCTGGATCGTCGGCTTCGCCTCCGCCCTCATCGCGGGCTTCCTGCCGATCGGTGAGGCCGCCGAACTGACGAACATCGGCATCCTGCTCGCGTTCGTGGTGGTCTGCGTCGCGGTGATCGTGCTCCGCTACAAGCGCCCCGACCTGCCGCGCACCTTCCGTACGCCCGGGATGCCGGTGGTACCCGCGATCGGCGTGTGCTTCTCGATCTGGCTGATCACGTTCCTGGCGTGGCAGACCTGGGTGCGGTTCGCGATCTGGTTCCTGATCGGCCTCGTCGTCTACTTCGCGTACTCCTACCGGCGCTCGAATCTGGCCCGGGAGGGCAGCGGGAGCTCCGGCGGCGAGGGCGCCGGCGGGCCGGCCTGAGCCGGCGGTGACGGTGGACCGGATCCGGTGACCGCAGGACCGGCGGGGCGACAAGGCCCCGCCGGTCCCGTGCCGTCGGGCCGACGGGCCGTTCGGGATCGGACGGGCCGTTCGGGATCAGAAGACGAACGGTCCCGGGGACTGCGCCGAGGTGGCGTTGCAGGTGGCGGTGATCCCCAGCACCACGACCTTGAGGGACGTGCCCTCCAGGCTGTCGCCCGCGGCGACCGTGCCGGTGAGCGGTCCGGTGGAGACCTCGCCGCCGGCCGGGATGGCCGGGTTGGCGCCGCCGCTGAACTCGATCGTCTCCGAGCCGTTCTTGGTGAGCGTCAGCGTGGACCTGACCGAGTTCGCCCCGATGTCTATCGGCGATTTGATCGCCGAGGTGGACACGCTGATGGTGGCGGCCGTGCCGTCCTGAGTGGCGGTCAGCGTCGCCGTACCGGAGCCGTAGGAGCCGCAGTCGAACGAGAGGGTGGCGGTGTCGGGGGTCACCGCGGTCGCGGCCGGCGCCATCGCGAGCGTGCCCGCGACGGCGACGGCGACGCCGAGCGCCGTACCGATGCCGAGCTTGCCGGATCTGACGTGCCTCATGGGGTACCGCCTTCGTGTGGGGGGTGGTCCGTGACGCGGGCCGTCGAGGGGTGTGCGAGGGGATGGCGGGCGGTCACGCGGGGCCCGGGGTGGAGCCCGTGCCGACCGACCGCTCCCGGTGTGCCGGAGACAGATCTGATGGAGGGTCAGCGCACCTGAATCGCTGCCCATTGAGACACGCCCCCCTGAAGACAGCAAGACAGACACCTCATGATTTTTGACGTGTCAACACCAAAAAAGGCGGTCCCGAACCCCACCGCGCACACCGCGACACCCTTGACGCGTACCTGCCCACCCTCAAGAATGAGCGCACTCTGACAACGTTGTCGGCCCACTTCGGAGGTCCGGATCCATGCCATGGCTCAGAGGTTCCCGGCTGCGCACCGCGGGCGCGGTACTGGCGGCCACGCTTCTCGGGAGCACGCTCGCGGCCCCCGCCGCGCGGGCCGAACCGCCCGGCGGCGCGCTCACCGACCTGGTCAACCCGTTCATCGGCAGCCGGCACGACGGCAACACCTACCCGGGCGCCGCCGTCCCGTTCGGCATGGTGCAGCTCTCCCCCGACACCGGCCACACCACCGGCTACGGGTACGACGACGACCACATCCGCGGCTTCAGCGCGGTGCACGTCTCGGGCGTCGGCTGCGGGCTCGGCGGAGATCTGCCGGTGCTGCCCACCACGGGCGACATCACCGAGACCGACTATGCGAAGTACGCGGCCGCCTACCGCCATGACGGTGAGTCGGCCCGGCCCGGCTACTACCGCGTCGGGCTGACCTCGTACGGCGGCATCACCGCCGAGCTGACCGCCACCGCCCGCACCGGCAGGCAGCGCTACACCTTCCCGGCCACCGACAAGGCCAATGTGCTGCTCAACACGGGCCAGTCGCTGCACCGGACCGTCTCCACCCGGGTCGAGGTGCTGGACTCCCGCACCATCCGCACCGCCCTCACCGGCCGCGGCTTCTGCCAGGACACCCAGCCGTACACCCTCTACACGATCACCCGCTTCGACCGGCCGTTCACCGCGTACGGGACCTGGGACGGCGACGTGGTGACCCCCGGCGCCAAGCGCTCCACCGCGAGCGGGCGGCACGGCGCGTACGCCCGCTTCGACACCCGCAGGGACCGCACGGTCGAGGCGACCACCGCGATCAGCCATGTCGACGCCGCGGGCGCGGCGCGCAACCTGCGCGCCGAGGGCGGGCGCTCCTTCGACCGTACGAAGGCCGCGGCCGACGCCGCGTGGGAGCGGCGGCTGAGCCTGGTGCGGACCCGGGGCGGCGACCCGGCGCTGCGCCGGACGTTCTACTCCTCGCTCTACCGGTCCTTCCTCGCGCCCAATATCGGCAGCGATGTGGACGGGCGCTATAGGGGGTGGGACCAAAAGGTCCACCGGACCGCCGACTTCGGCGGGTCCGCGTACTACCAGAACTGGTCCCTGTGGGACACCTATCGCACCCAGGCGCAGCTGCTGGCCCTGCTGGCGCCGCGGGAGTCCCGCGACATGGCGCTGTCGGTGCTGCGGATCGACAAGGAGAGCGGCTGGCTGCCCAAGTGGGGATACGGGACGGTCGAGACGAACATCATGACCGGCGACCCGGTCACCCCGTTCCTCACCAACGCCTATCAGCAGGGGCTGCTGGCGGGCCATGAGCAGGAGGCGTACGCGGCGCTGAGGAAGAACGCCGACGGGGTCCCGCCGGCCGCTTCACCGGCCGTCGGACGGGAGGCCAACGGGCCGTACCTGAAGGACGGCTTCGCCCCGTTCATCAAGGGCCGGCCGCATCACAAGCCCGGTGACTCCGACTTCGACCACGGCGCCTCGGCGACCCTGGAATACGCGCTGTCGGACGCGATGCTGGCACAGATGGCACGCGATCTGGGGCATACGGCGGACGCCGACCGGTACGCGGCCCGTGCGCGGAACTACCGGAAGATCTTCGACGCCTCGACCGGCTTCTTCCGGGCCAGGGACGAGCGCGGCGCGTTCACCGGTCCGGCGGACCCGGCCAGGAGCGAGGGGTTCCACGAGGGCACGTCCTGGCAGTACCAGTGGCTGGTGCCGCAGGATCTGCCGGGGGTGCTGCGGCTGATCGGCGGCAGGGACCGGGCCGACGAGCGGTTGGACGCGTTCTTCGCCTATCGGCAGCTGTTGAAGGACCCGCGGAAGACGGCCCGTGAGGTGTGGGTCAACGGCCCGTACGACTACTACAACGCGGACAAGTACAACCCGCAGAACGAGCCCGATCTGATCGCGCCGTACACCTACCTGTCCACCGGCCGCCCCTGGAAGACGACGGATGTGGTGCATGCGGCGCTGACCCTGTTCACCGACTCCCCGTCCGGCATGACCGGCAACGACGACCTGGGAACGATGTCGGCGTGGATGGTGCTCTCCGCCATCGGGGTCTTCCCCGTACAACCGGGCACCGACAGTTGGGGGCTGAGCACACCGGTCTTCGACCGGGTGGAGCTGACCCTGGACCGGCGCTACTACCCGGCCGGGCGCTTCACGATCACCGCGCCCGGCACGTCGTCCACCGACCGCTATGTGCAGTCCGTGCGGCTGGACGGGGTGGACCGGGACCGTACGTACCTGACCACCGGCGAGCTGCGCTCGGGCCGTGAACTGGCCTTCACCGTGGGCGCGAGGCCGTCCGGCTGGGGCACCGGCGACGATGCCGCGCCGCCGCCGGTGGGCACCGCGGCCGGGTCCGGCAGGCCGTAGCGTTCGGCGTCGGCGGGCGGCGGCACGCGGCCGGCCCGCCGGCGCACGGGGCGGCGACGGGGGTGCGCAGCAGCGGGGCGGGTCAGCCCTGCAGGGCCTGCCAGAACTCCTCGAAGGACATCTTGCCGTCGTGGTCGGCGTCCTTGGCCTTGATGACCGCCTCGGCGACCGGGCCGGTGACGAACCCGTCGCCCATCTCGGCCATCGCGCGCTTGAACTCGTCCGGCGTGACCTGTCCGTCGCCGTCCGCGTCGAACCGGTCGAACGCCGCCCTGGCCTTCTCGACGTCTGCCATGAGAGATGCCCCCTTCGTGGTGCTGCGCAGTGCTGCGCGGTGGTGTTACCTGCTGATCTGACCTGCGTACATTAGCGGACCGTCAACAAGCGCCCGGTCGCGCCCTCCGCCGGGCCAGATACGGGCCGGTGCGGCTGCCGGGGGCCGCCGCGACCTCGGCGGGCGTTCCGGTGGCCACGATCCGGCCGCCGTCCGCGCCGCCACCGGGCCCGAGGTCGATGACGTGGTCGGCACCGGCGACCACCCCCATGTCGTGCTCGACGACCACGACGGTGTGCCCGGCGTCGACCAGGCCGTGCAGCTGGCGCAGCAGCACCTCGGTGTCGGCGGGGTGCAGCCCGGTGGTGGGCTCGTCGAGGAGGTAGAGGGTGTGGCCCCGGCGGGTGCGCTGGAGTTCGGTGGCGAGCTTGATGCGCTGGGCTTCGCCGCCGGACAGCTCGGTCGCGGGCTGGCCCAGCCGCAGATAGCCCAGACCGACGTCCTTGAGGGTGCGCAGGCTGCGGGCGGCGGCAGGGATGTCGGCGAGGAAGTCGGCGGCGGCGTCCACGGTCATGCCCAGGACCTCGGCGATGGTGCGGTCCCGGTAGGTGATCTCCAGCGTGTCGGGGTGGTAGCGCGCGCCGTGGCAGGTGGTGCAGGGCGCGTAGGTGCCGGGCAGGAAGAGCAGCTCCACGGCGACGAAGCCCTCGCCCTGGCAGGTCTCGCACCGGCCGGAGGCGACGTTGAAGGAGAACCGCCCGGCGGTGTAGCCCCGGGCGCGGGCCTCGTCGGTGGCGGCGAAGACCTTGCGTACCGCGTCGAACAGCCCGGTGTAGGTGGCGAGGTTGGAGCGCGGGGTGCGGCCGATGGGCTTCTGGTCGACGCGGACCAGCCGGTGGACGGCGTCCAGGCCGTCGGCGCCGGCGAGTTGGGCGCGGGCCGTCGGGCCGGTGTCGCCGCCGTCCGCCCCGCCGTCGCCCTGCTGCTCGTCGCCGGTGCCGAGGTGGTCGCGTACGGCGTCCGCGAGGACCCGGGTGACCAGCGTCGACTTGCCCGATCCGGAGACGCCGGTGACGGCGGTGAAGACGCCGAGCGGGAAGGCGGCGTCCACCGCGCGCAGGTTGTGCAGGGTGACGCCACGCAACGTCAGGGTGCCCGAGGGGCTGCGCGGGGTGCGCTCGGCGGGCGGTTCGGTGGCGAACAGGAAGCGGCGGGTGGCGGACCGCTCGGCGTCGGCGAGCGCGGCGACCGGGCCGCTGTGCAGGATCTGCCCGCCGTGCTCCCCGGCGCGCGGGCCGACGTCCACGATCCAGTCGGCGCGCCGTACCACGTCCATGTCGTGCTCGACGACGAAGAGCGAGTTGCCGGCCTCCTTGAGCCGGCCGAGCACGGTGAGCAGGGACTCCGTGTCGGCGGGGTGGAGCCCGGCGGACGGCTCGTCCAGGACGTAGACGACGCCGAAGAGGCCGGAGCGCAGCTGGGTGGCCAGCCGCAGCCGCTGCAGCTCGCCCGCGGACAGGGTGGGAGCGGGCCGGTCCATGCTCAGATAGCCCAGACCGAGTTCGGTGAGCACTTCGATACGCGCCACCAGGTCGCGGGCGAGCGCCGGCGCCACCTCGTCGTCCGCCCCTGCGGCGGTGGGGCGCAGCAGCTCGGCGAGGGCGCTCAGCGGCAGGCCCGCGAGGGCGGCGATGTCCTGCCCCTCGAAGGTGACGGCCAGCGCCTCGGCGCGCAGCCGCCGCCCCGCGCACACCGGGCAGGGCTCGGCGACCATGAAACCCTGGACGCGCTTGCGCAGCGTCTCGCTCTTGGAGTCGGCGAAGGTGTGCAGCACATAGCGTCGGGCGCTCATGTACTGGCCTTTGTAGGGACGCTGGATACGGCCTACCTCACGGACCGGGTGGACGGTGACGACCGGCTGCTCCTCGGTGAACAGGATCCAGTCGCGGTCGGCCCGTGGCAGCTCCCGCCAGGGCCGGTCGATGTCGTGGCCCAGGGCGGCGAGGATGTCGCGGAGGTTCTTGCCCTGCCAGGCACCGGGCCAGGCGGCGATGGCGCCGTCGCGGATGGAGAGCGCCGAGTCGGGGACGAGGGACTCCTCCGTGACCCGGTGGACGGTGCCCAGGCCATGGCACTCCGGACAGGCACCCGCCGCGGTGTTGGGCGAGAACGCGTCGGAGTCGAGCCGCTCGGTGCTGCCGGCCGGATAGTCGCCGGCGCGGGAGAACAGCATCCGCAGGGTGTTGGAGAGGGTGGTGACGGTGCCGACCGAGGAGCGGGAGGTGGGCGCGGAGCGCCGCTGCTCCAGCGCGACGGCCGGCGGCAGCCCGGTGATGTCCTCGACCTTGGGCGCACCGACCTGGTGGATCAGCCGCCGGGCGTAGGGCGCCACCGACTCGAAGTAGCGGCGCTGCGCCTCGGCGTACAGGGTGCCGAACGCAAGAGAGGACTTACCCGATCCGGACACCCCGGTGAACGCGACCAGGGCGTCCCTCGGGATGTCCACATCGACGCTGCGGAGGTTGTGCTCACGGGCGCCGCGCACCCGGACGTACGAGTCGGCCATACCTCCATGATCGGGCACCGTCCGCGCTGGCGGCGGCAACCCTGCGCGGTCGTCGCAGCGGTACGACCGGCCGCACACCGACGCGATGTCGCGCCGTGCACGGAGGCGTTCCGCCAGACCCACATGAGTGACACCGCGCATCAGCGCCCACGGCGGGGGCAGCCAGATGGTGTCAACACACCTGTACCGGAAGGCAGTTCATGCGTCGAGTCATCACCGTCACGCTGGGCACCCTGGCACTCCTCGGCGTGCTCGCGTCGCCCGCCGGCGCCGTTCCCGACCCGGTCGGACTCCTCACCTGCGCGACGCAGTCCGCGGGTGACATCACGGCCCTCGTGGACCCCGCCGATCTCGCGGCGCCCGCCGAGATCCCGCTCACAAGTTGTCTCGCCCCTTGATCTGGACGGCACTGGGAGAGGTGCCAGACGGTCGGACGCCGCCCCCGCGGGTTACGGGCCCGGACGGCCGCACCGTTCGTCACTGCCCTCCGCCTCCCTTCCCTGGACCGGCTCCTGCGCTTCCCACCGGCGTTTCACACCGGCCCGGCGCGTCGTACGGGAGGACGGCCCGGCGGTGCGCGCCGGAGGCGGGGCGAGGGCGCGCCGCAGGCACCGGTCCACGGCGGGCCGGCGCTCACACGGGCCGTCGCGAGCCCCGTGGTTACGCTACCCAGATGGTGCGCACCCCCTACGACGACCGATTCCCCGCCGGGCTGCCCGTGGTCGCCCAGATGGGACGGACCGCGTCCGGGCGGGCCTGGCTGGCGCGGCTGCCGGGGCTCGTCCGGGACCTCGAAGAGCGCTGGGAGCTGCGGCTCGGCGCCCCGTACCACGGCGGCAGCTGCTCCTGGGTCGCACCGGCCGAGCAGCCGGACGGCACCCCCGCCGTGCTCAAGGTGACCTGGCCGCACCGCGAGGCCGACGGCGAGGGCCCGGCGCTGGACGCCTGGGGCGGCAACGGCGCGGTACGGCTGCTGCGCCGGTCGGGCGAGCGGAGCGCACTGCTGATCGAGCGGTGCACGCCCGGCACCGAGCTCGGCCGGGCCCCGTTGCCGCCCGCCGAGCGGCTCACGCTCGCCGCGGGCCTGCTGCGGGAGCTGTGGGACGCGCCCGTTCCGCCCGACGGCCGGCTGGAGCGGCTGGACGCGGTGTGCGCCGAGTGGGCCGACCTCCTCGAAGAGCGGATGCGGCGGCTGCGGCCCGGCTACGACCCGGGGCTGGTGGCGCTCGGCGCCGATCTGCTGCGCGGGCTTCCGGCGACGGCCGCCCGCGAGGTCGTCGTGCACGGCGACTTCAACCCGGGCAACGTACTGGCGGCGCAACGACGGCCGTGGCTGGCCATCGACGCCAAGCCGATGGTCGGCGACCCGGCGTACGACCCCTGGCCGCTGCTGGCGCAGATCGACGACCCCTTCGAGCACCCCGACCCCCGGCCGGTGCTCCGCGAGCGGTACTCCCTGGTCGCCGAGGCGCTGGGCGAGGACCCCGCACGGCTGCTGGCCTGGTCGGCGGCGCGCGGCGTGGAGAGCGCACTGTGGAGCGCCGCCCACGACGATGTCGAGGGCGGCGCCGAGGAGTTGGCGGAGGTTCGGGTGCTGGCGGAGCTGGCCGGGCTGTGACCGCCTCGTTCCCTTGCGCGGGCACCGGTTCACGGGCTTTCGCGGCCCGGTCACGGACTCGTCGGAGGCGGCCTACGCTGGGCACCCATGAGTACCGAACCGCGCGGACAGGGTGAACCGGTTCATGTGACGGTGTGGGACGAGGCGTTGCCCGGTGCACCGCGGGTGGTGCTGGTGCACGGGACGATGAGCTGGGGCACGGAGTGCTTCGCCGGACAGCGGCCGCTGGCCGGGATGTTCCGCCTCGAAGTCGTCGACCGGCGGGGCTTCGGCGACAGCCCGGACACCGAGCGCAGTGACTATGCGACCGACGCCGAGGACGTCGTCGAACTGCTGGGCTGCGGCGCGCACTTGGTCGGCCACTCCTATGGCGCGGCCGCCGTGATGCTGGCCGCCTCTGCCCGCCCGGAGGCGGTGCACTCGCTCACCCTCATCGAGCCTTCGGCGCTGCGCACCGCGGCCGCCCACCCCACCGTCGCGGCGGCGCTGGAGCGGATCCGGGCGGCGTTCGGGGAGTCCGGCCGGGAGGTGAGCCCGCAGGAGCATCTGCGGCGGTCCACCGAGCCGTACGGGCTGCCGGTGCCGGAGCCGACCCCGAGGATGCTGCGCGCGGTGCGCTCGGCGCTGCGCGAACGCCCCGTGTGGGACGCGGCGCTGCCGCTCGGGCCGCTGGCCAAGGCGACCATGCCCAAGAGCGTCGTCAACGGCACCTGGGAGACCGCGCACCCCGACTACCGGGAGCTCACCGGCACGGCGCTGATGGCCTGCGGGGAGTACCTCGCCGAGGCGATCGGCGCCCGCCACGTCCAGGTGCCCGGCGCGGACCACTTCCCGCACCGCGACCGCCCGGACGAGGTGAACGCCGTCCTCGCGCGGCTGTGGCAGAGCTGAGATCCGACTGCCGGGCGGTCGCCCCTCGTGGCCTCGACCCGCCGCCCGCTGCCGCTGCCCGCACCGGCTGCCAACGCCACTGCCGCCACCCTCAGGCGACCTCGATGCCGTACTCCTGGACCAGCGCCTCCAGGCCGCCGGGGTAGCCCTTGCCGCCGATCACGAAGTCCCAGTCGCCGCCCGCCCGTTGGCGGAACGAGCCGAGTACCAGCGCGGTCTCGCCGCGACGGCCGTCCGAGACCTCCAGCTGCCCCAGTTCCTGTCCCGCGGCGTCCAACAGCCGGATGCGGGCGTCGGTGAATCCGGAGAGATCGGCGTCGGGGTCGGCCTGGGGGTCGATGGCCGCGACCAGGACCAGCCGGTCGGCGTCCGACGGCAGCGCCTCGAAGTGCACCTGCATCGCGGCGCGGTCGGGGGCGAAGCCGGGCAGCATCCGCACCGAGCCGTCCGGGGTGCGGGGGTTGTTGTAGAAGACGAAGTGATCGTCGCTGAGGACCGTGGTGCCCTTGCACACCAGCGCGCAGACATCGAGGCCGACCCGGCCGGACCAGTTCATGCCGAGGATGTTGTGGTCCCCGGGCTCGTCGGCCGCGGGGGCGCCGGGCCCGTCGGCGGTGCCCAGCCGACCACGCAGCCCGTACCGGCCGAGCAGGTCGACGAGTTCGGGGCCGGCGATGAGACTGAGCGGCTTGCCGTTGGCGAAGGTGTGCGCGCCGGGCCCGAAGCGGGAGGTGGTCACGAGCACGCCCTTGTTGGCGCCTTCGGACTGGACGGTGCCGTAGAGGTCGCGGACGGCGGTCGGCGGGACGGTGTTGCGGTAGCGCTTGACCTGCACGACGATCTTGCCGCCGCGGATCGGGTCCGGGTCCAGGGCGTCGACGTCGACCCCGCCGTCGCCCGACCGCTGGGTCGTCACCGCCTGCATGCCCATGGCGCGGAACAGCTCGGCGATCAGGTTCTCGAAGACGATCGGGTCCATCTCGTACAGGTCCGGCTCGCTGTCGGTGCCGTGCGAGACGACGGTGGCGCCGCCGCCGACGTCGCCCGGCAGCCGGCCGGGCCGGACCGCGGTGCGCTGGTCGGGGCGCGCGGAGAGCTGCCCGCGCAGCCCGTCGGTCAGACACTCCACGGCGCCGACCTGCTCCAGACGGAAGGAGTCGAAGGCACGGCGGGGCGCCATGACGGACGCGAGGTACACCTGGGCGGGGCGGCCGGTGGCCGGGTCCACCGCGTCGACGAAGCCGTTGAGCGCCACCGATTCCAGCGCGCCGTAGGTGTCGGCGGCGAAGAGGTCGCGCAGGACCAGCAGCATGCTCTGGGCCAGCACCTCGCGGTAGAGCGCGCGGCGCTGGGCTGCGGGCCGTGCGGTCTCCTTCTCCTGGTCGGCGGTGGGCATGTACCGGACGGATTTGTTCTCCGGGACGACGGCGTAGCCCGGCAGCTCCCAGTCCAGGACGAGCTGACGGGCCGTCGGGTCGTAGGCGGCGGCGACCTGACGGGGGAAGCCCTCCGGCCAGGCGGTCGAGGCGTACAGCGCGGCGGAGAAGTACTCGACGGCGGATTCCGCGTCGCCGCCGCGCAGGCCCGAGAGCAGCTCCTCGATACCGGCGTTGTGCTGCCGGATCCCGTCCAGTGTGGCGGCGGCCCACTGGTCGTACTGCCGGCGGTAGGCGTCGAGCTGGGCCTGGCGGCGGCTCTCGGCGGCCTGTGCGGCGTACCAGTCCTGCTCGTAGCGGGCGCGGGCCTCCCCCTGGGCGCGGTCGCGGCGGGCGGCTCCGGCGTGCCAGCCGCCGGTCGGCGCCTGATAGCGGGCCGGGTCGGGCATCGGCACAGGGGTGGCCAGGGCGCCGGGCGCGAACTCCTCGATCCGCTCGGAGCGCAGCAGCGCGGCGGCGGTGAAGGCGGGGGCGCGGCAGCCCTCGGCGAGCAGACCGGTCAGCGCGGCGACCCGGGCGTCCAGCTCCTCGGTCCGCCGGCGGGCATCGGCCTCGCGCTGCTGGCGGTAGGTCGCCTGCCGCTCCCGGTGCATCCGCGCCATCGCCCGCTCGGCGTCCCTGGCCTGCCGTTCCTGGTCGCGTCGGTGCTGTGCGTACGCGCGGCGCTGGGCTTCCTCCCGGCGCTGCTGCTGGCGCTGCGCCTCGGCCCAGACGGCCATTAATCCATGGGAACGGCGGCTCATGTCGAACTGTGTCCTCCCCCCGGGGCGGGTGCTGCCCCCGGAACCCTGTGGAAGCGGTTTCACCTGCGCTGTTGACCCGACTTTAGCGGGGGCGGCGGACCGGCAACCGGTCAGAGGAGGAGATCCGGCCGGGGCCGGGCCGGCCCGTTGGTCGAAGAAGCGGGAAGGGCCCTCCCGCAGTACGGGTGCGGCCCGGGAGCCGGTCCGCTCCGCGTCCGGGTCAGGCGACGGTGCCGCCGGCCGCGAGGAACCGCTCGACCGGCAGCGTCGCGGCGCCCAGCGCCACCGCGTCCGGGCCGAGCCGGCAGAGCTCGACACTGGTGCGCTCGCCGGGATGCCGTAGCGCCTGACCGGCCACCGTCGCACGGATCTGCGGGAGCAGTCGGGCACCGAGCAGCAGCCCGGCCCAGCCGCCGAGGATGATCCGGTGCGGGTTGAAGAGATTGACCAGGTTGGCGATGCCGGCACCGAGGTAGACCGCGGTCTCGTCCAGCACCCGGCGGGCCGCGGCCGAGTCCTCCGCGGCGGCGACGAGGGCCGTCAGCGCGGACTCCTCGTCCGCGCCGGGCGCCGGGCGGCCCCGACGGGCCTGGCGGTAGCGGTCCAAGACGCCCTCGGCGCCCGCGTACGCCTCCAGGCAACCGCGGGCGCCGCACCGGCAGCGCCGCCCGCCGACCTGGACGACGGTGTGCCCCCACTCCCCCGCGCTGCTGGTGGCGCCGTGGTAGAAACCGCCGTTGGCCACGACCGCGGCGCCGATGCCGGAGCCGATCAGCGCGATCACGGCGTGGTCGGCCCCGCGCCCCGCACCGAACCACATCTCGGCCTGCCCCAGCGTCCTGGCACCGTTCTCGATGTGCAGCGGGAGGTCGGTACCCGGGTGGGCCGCGGTGCCGTCGCGCAGCATCCGGCCGAGCGGTACGGCGCGCCAGTCGACGGTCTGCCCGTGCACCAGTGCGCCGCCCTCGCCGGCCGCGACGCGTTCGACGACGCCGGAGACCGCCACACCGACCCCGAGGATGTCGCCGCGGTCGACGGCGGCGGCCGCGATCACCTCGTCGAGGCCGTCGAGGATCCGCTCGACGACCGGGCCGGCGCCGTGCCGGCCGCGCTCCAACGGCCGGTCGGCACGGGCCCGTTCGTTCATGGTCAGGTCGTACAGCCCGACGCGCACCCTGGTCTCGCCGACGTCCACACCGACGACGCGGCGCCGGCCGGGATCGACCCGCAGCAGGATCCGCGGCCGCCCGCCGTCGGAATCGACCGTACCGGCCTCCACCACCAGGCCCTCGCCGAGGAGTTCGCCGACGACGGTGGAGACGGTGGTCAGGCTCAACCCCGTGCGCGCGCCGAGTTCCTGACGACTCATCGGTCCGTCGAAGTAGAGCGTCCACAGCAGTACGGAGCGGTTCCCGCGTCGCAGGTCCCGGGTCGTGGCACGTCGCTGG
Organism: Streptomyces sp. NPDC059008; assembly: GCF_042749045.1. Taxonomy (NCBI): domain Bacteria; kingdom Bacillati; phylum Actinomycetota; class Actinomycetes; order Kitasatosporales; family Streptomycetaceae; genus Streptomyces; species Streptomyces sp. NPDC059008. The sequence continues at coordinate 162,082 of NZ_JBHYJC010000009.1, forward strand.
GCAGCGACCATGGGCGTCTCCTGTCCCTCGGCCCCCGGCGGCACATAATTCGAGACGCGCGATAAGCCTGTCAAGGACTTGGACCGGACCAATCGTCCGAGCCGTCCGGGTCAGTCGTGCGCGTGGTGCGGGCCTCTCGCCCGGACGGTGCTCGGCAACGTCGGCGGCCGAGCAGGGTGACCGGCGAGCGGGGCGACCACCAGATCAGATCGCGCCGTCGTGGCCCGCCCAGTACGGGTCCCGCAGCTGCCGTTTGAAGAGTTTGCCCGACTCGTCGCGCGGCAGCCGCTCCTCGAAGACCACCGCCCGGGGGACCTTGTACCCGGCGAGGCGTTCGGCGACATGGGCGCGTACCTCCCCGCCGCCGAGCGACACTCCGTGTTCGGTCTCCACGTGCGCGGCGAGGACCTCGCCGAACTCCTCGTCGGGGATGCCGAACACCGCCACGTCGCGCACCCCGTCGAGGGACAGCAGGCAGCCCTCGACCTCCGCGGGGTAGATGTTGACGCCGCCGGAGATGACCAGGTCGTTGCGGCGGTCGCTGAGGTAGAGGTAGCCGTCCTCGTCGAGATGGCCGATGTCCCCGATGGTGACGTAGCCGGGCAGGCCGGACGCTTCCATGGCGGCCCGCTTCTCCGGGTCGCCGAGGTAGGTGAACTGCGGCCAGGCGTCGGCGGGTTTGAGGTAGATGTCACCGGTGTCACCCGCCGGCAGCGGCTGCCCGTCCGGGCCCAGGACCGCGACGGCACCGGTCCCCCTGGGCCGTCCGACGGTTCCGGGGTGGGCCAGCCACTCCGCGCTGTCGCACCAGGTCACGGCGCCGGTCTCGCTGCCGCCGTAGTACTCCCGCAGTACCGGTCCCAGCCAGTCGATCATGGCGTGTTTGATATGCGGCGGGCAGGGGGCCGCGGCGTGCACGACGGAGGTGAGCGAGGACAGGTCGTAGCGCTCGCGGACGTCCTTGGGCAGCCGGAGCAGCCGTACGAACATCGTGGGGACGACCTGGACCTGCTCGATGCGGTGGCGTTCGATCAGCCGCAGGAACTCCTCCGCGTCGAAGTGCGGCATCAGCGTGATGTCCAGACCGGCCGCGAGCGCGAGGACGGCGTGCTGGCTGGGGGACGCGTGGTAGAGCGGGGCCGGGATGAGCGTACGGCCGCCGGGGGCGACGGCGAAGTACTCCAGGAACAGCCGCACCGCCTCCGCCAGCCGCTCCGGGACGACCGGTTCGCGCAGAACTCCCTTGGGGCGGCCGGTGGTTCCGGAGCTGTAGATGACCGTGGGCGGGCGCTCGGCGGCGGCACCCCGCTCCAGGGGCGGGTGGCCGGCCAGCCACGGGTCGAGCAGCGGGTGCGCCCCGGTGGGCGGCGGCGCGGCGAAGCCGCAGGCGGCCGCGACACCGGCGGGAACGGCGGCCTCGACGACCCGTACGCCCTCCGGGAGCACCGCGGTCACCCCGGCCAGCAGGTCGCTGTGCGCGAAGACCACCTTGCTGCCGCTGTCGGTGAGCACATGCCGCAGCTCGTCCTGCCGGAAGTGCCAGTTGACCGGAACGGCGCAGGCGCCGAGCAGGGCCGCTCCGGCGGTGATCTCCAGATGGGCGGGCTCGTTGCGCAGGACGACGGCGATCCGGTCGCCCGGCTCGACTCCGGCCGCGCGCAGGCCGGTCGCGATCCGCGCCGCCCGTTCGAGGAAGGCCGGGTAGTCGCGTTCCGCACCCGCGCAGCGGATGGCCGGAGCGCCGACGGCGGGTGGGGCGACGGCTTCCATGGTGCCTCCCATGAGTGCGGCCCGGGCCGCTCATTGAACCGGCAATCGCGGATCGTCGCCAGGGTGCCGCAGGGATGCCGGGGCGTGCGGAGCACCGACCGCGCGCATTCGGCCATCTGCTCCTGACAGGGCATGAGATCCGAGGTATCCAGGCTTCCTGTGCGTCAACTCCGGTAACTCCGGGGCTGGTTCGGCGAGGTGCTCCGATGTTTATGGCGTCCAGGGTCTTCCGGTCGGGGGGCGCGGACTGCACCATGCGGGAGGGCACAGGAGGCACGCGCGCAACCGACCGACGTGGACACCCGACCCGAGGAGCGAGCGATGCACAGCCGCACGAGACCGTTCCGCCTGCCGTTGGTCGTGGCGGCACTGGGCGCCCTGCTGCTGGCCGGTGGCGGCCCGGTGGCCGCCGCGAAGCCCCCGCCGCGGCCCGCCGCCGGCCCCGGCACCAACCATGCGACCGACGACCCGTTCACCGCGTCGCGCACCTCGTGGTGGCGGCAGGACCGCTTCGGGATGTTCATCCACTTCGGCGCGTACGCGAACCTGGAGGGCGAGTACACCCGGCCGGACGGCACGGTCTGCCGCAACGCGGAGTGGATCCAGCGCGAGTGCGCGATCCCCAAGGCGGAGTACGAGCGGCAGGCGGCCGCCTTCGACCCGTCCGCCTTCGACGCCGAGGCGATCGTCAGGGCCGCCAAGGACGCCGGCCAGCGCTATATCGTCATCACCGCCAAGCACCACGACGGCTATGCGATGTGGCCGACCCGGCAGAACACCTGGAACCTGCGCGACCACTCCTCCTTCGACCCGCACCGCGACCTCCTCGCCGAGCTGAAGAAGGCCGCCGACGCCGCCGGCGTCAAGCTCGGTTTCTACTACTCGATCTGGGACTGGCACGACCCGGACTTCGCCGACCCGGCGACCTTCCCGCGCTACAAGAAGCGGATGTACGACCAGCTGAAGGAGCTGATCGACGGTTACGACCCGGCGCTCTTGTGGTTCGACGGCGAGTGGGACGCGGACAACCCCACCAACCGCTGGTCCCGCCGGGACGGCGCCGCCCTCCAGGCGTATCTGCACGGCCTGAAACCCGGCCTGGTCGTCAACAACCGTGTCGGCAAGCGCGAGGTGGTCGACGGCGACTTCGGCACGCCGGAGCAGGAGATCCCCGCGGAGCCGGTCGATGGGCAGCTGTGGGAGAGCTGTATGACCCTCAACGACCACTGGGGCTTCGCCAAGTACGACACCCACTGGAAGTCGCCGGCGACGGTCGTGCACAACCTGATGGACGTGGCGAGCCGCGGCGGCAACTACCTGCTCAACGTAGGGCCCGACAGGCTCGGACGCATCCCGCGGCCGTCCGTCGACCGACTGCGGGAGGCCGGCCGGTGGCTGGGGAGGAACGGCCGGGGCGCCGCGGTGTTCGGGGCCGGGCACACCGGGCTGGTCGCCGACCCGCCCTGGGGCGCGGTCTCCCGGCGCGGCGACGAGCTGTACGCCGCCGTCACCTCCTGGCCCGCGACGGGCGGCTCCCTCCACCTCACCGCCGAGAGCCCCTTCGAGATCACCGCGGCCCGGGTGCTGGGCAGCTCCCAGCGGGTGACGGTCACCCGGGCCGGCGACGGCTTCGACCTCACCCCGGCCGGTGCCGCCCCCGATCCGCTCGCCGGCGTCGTCCGGCTCACGATCAGGCCGCCGGCCGCGACGCCCGTCGGCGAGGGCGGCGGGCTGACGGCGCGGAGCTGGGCGAACGACTCCTTCACCGGCCCGCCCGCGGCGGTCGGGGTGGACCCGACGGTGAACGAGTCCTACCGCTTCGACGGCTCACCGGACCCGAGGATCCCCGCCGATCACTTCGCCACCCGCTGGACCGGCACCCTCCAGCCGCGCTTCGACGAGACCTACACCCTCACCACCGTCTCCGACGACACCGTGCGGCTGTGGATCGACGGCCGGCAGGTGATCGACGGCTCGGTCCCGCACGGCCCCAGGGTCGACAAGGCGACCGTGCCCCTCAAGGCCGGGCACCGGCACCGCATCCGGATCGACCACACGGAGCGCACCGGCGAGGCGCATCTGAAGCTGCTGTGGTCCAGCCCGAGCCAGGAGCAGCAGATCGTGCCCCGGAGCCAGCTCTACGCGGACTGACCGCGGCCGCACCGACGCCGCCGGCCGGGCGGGCGGGGGCGGGAAATCTCTCGCCGCCGGCTGGGCCGTTCGGGTCACCGCGGGGGCGGTTGTCGGTGCCCGCTCCTATCCTCGGGGACCATGAGCGACGACGAGATCCTGCGGACCCATGGCGAGGCCCTCGCGCTGTTCGGCAGCCGGGTGCACGCCGTCCGCGACGACCAGTGGGACGGCCCGACGCCGTGCACGCAGTGGTCGGTGCGCGATCTGGTGAACCACCTCACCGCAGAGCAGCTGTGGGTGCCCCGCCTGGTGCGGGACGGCGCCACGATCGCGGAGGTGGGCTCGGACTTCGACGGGGACGTGCTGGGCGACGATCCGGTCGCGGCGTGGGACCGCGCGGCGGTGGCCGCCGTGGCGGCGTTCGCGGAGCGCGGCGCGCTGAGTCGTACGGTCCCGTTGTCCTACGGCTCCAGCCCGGCCGACGCGTACTGCACGCAGATGATGGCCGACGCGGTGGTGCACGCCTGGGATCTGTCCCGTGCGATCGGCGCCGATGAGCAGCTGCCCGGATGGCTGGCGACGGCGGCGCTGCGCGAGGTGGAGCCGTACGCCTCGGGGCTCGACGCGTCCGGGCTGTTCGCCCCGGCGGTGGACGCCCCGGAGGACGCCGACGATCTCACCCGGCTGCTGTGCCTGCTCGGGCGTCGGCCCTGACCCGGAGGGGTAACACCCCAGGGGCAGGGCCGACGCCCGAGTGATCCGTCGATCAGTCGATGCCGCGGATGATGTACGGCTCGGCGGGGTCGTCGTCGCAGCCGGCGAGGCGCACCGGCGCGCAGCGGTCCCAGACTTCGAGATTACGGACTTCCCTGATACGACCTGGTCGCTCGCCGCGCTTCAAGCGGGGCTGCTTGTGTTGAGCCTTGTGCATTGCCACCACGCACTCCTTCATCGAGGTATCGGTCCGACGCGGTGGCGCCTTGTTCACAAACCGGGAGGTCGGCCAAGGTTTGTGGCGTTCCCGCGACGGGCCAATTGGTGTTGGCGTCTCCCAGAAAGGTCGTCCGTCGCCCCTCAGATTAACGACGCCGCACCCGGCGCGCTCGACGTTTTCCGGCGAGATGGCCGTGGCGTCGGAAGGCAGGAATTCCGCCCCTTGTGGTGACGGGGAAATCGGGCGAGATGTGTGATGCACATCACTCACCCGAATGGCCCTGGCGTTGCTGCATTTGCCCCGATCCGCACGCTGGAGGGTGACCGCGCCGAGGGAGTGTTCCCACCCGCGCGGCCGCGGTGCTACCCATGGGCGAGTGGCATGGTTCTCGGATTCCGGTTACTGGCTCGGGCGGCTCGTCTTCCAGCGGACGCTGGCGGTGCTCTATCTGGTCGCGTTCCTCGCCGCGGTGCGGCAGTTCCGGGCACTGATCGGGGCGCGCGGCATGCTGCCGGTGCCCGCGTTCGTGGCGCGGGTGCCGTTCGGCGCGTCGCCCTCGGTCTTCCACTGGCACTACTCGGACCGCTTCTTCGCCCTCTGGTCGTGGTCGGGCGCACTGCTGGCGGCGGCCGTGGCGGGCGGGGCCGCGGACGCCGTGCCGCTGTGGGCGTCGATGGTGATGTGGGCCGCCCTGTGGGCGATGTATCTGTCGATCGTGAACGTCGGGCAGACCTGGTACGGCTTCGGCTGGGAGTCGCTGCTGCTGGAGGCCGGCTCGCTCGCGGTGTTCCTCGGCAACGCCGAGACCGCTCCCCCGGTGCTGATCATGTGGCTGCTGCGCTGGGTGCTCTTCCGGGTCGAGTTCGGGGCCGGGCTGATCAAGATGCGTGGCGACCGCTGCTGGCGGGATCTGACCTGCCTCTACTACCACCACGAGACCCAGCCGATGCCGGGGCCGCTGAGCTGGTTCTTCCACCATCTGCCCAAGCCGCTGCACCGGGTCGAGGTGGCCGCCAACCATGTCGCCCAACTCGCCCTTCCGGTCCTGCTGTTCACCCCCCAGCCGATCGCCGGATGGGCCGCCGCCGCGATGGTCGTCACCCAGCTGTGGCTGGTGCTCTCCGGCAATTTCGCCTGGCTGAACTGGGTGACCATCGCGCTGGCGATGTCGGCGGCCGCCCCGCTGTGGGCCCGGCCGTCCCACGGGCTCGCCCCGCCCCCGGTGTGGTTCGAGGTCCTGATCCTCCTGGCCACCGCCGGGGTCCTGTGGCTCAGCTATAGGCCGGCGCGCAACTTGCTGTCCCGGCAGCAGATGATGAACACGTCCTACGAGTCGCTGCATCTGGTCAATTCGTACGGCGCCTTCGGCTCGATCACGCGGGTGCGCCGGGAGATCGTGGTGGAGGGGACGGCGGATGCCGTGACCGGGCCCGGCACGACCTGGGTGGCGTACGAGTTTCACGGCAAGCCGGGCGATGTCGGGCGGCTGCCGCGCCAGTTCGCGCCGTACCATCTGCGGCTGGACTGGCTGATGTGGTTCGCCGCGCTGTCGCCGGCCTATGCGCGGGCGTGGTTCGTTCCGTTCGTGGCGCGACTGCTGGAGAACGACCGGGACACGCTGCGGCTGCTGCGCACCAATCCGTTCCCCGATCTGCCGCCGGCCAGGATCAGGGCCCGGGTCTTCCGCTACCGCTTCACGACCTGGCGGGAACTGCGGGAGACCGGAGCGTGGTGGCATCGCACCGAGGAGCGGGAGTTTCTGCCGCCGGTCGCTCGGTCAGCTCTGCGCGGAACGCGATGACCATGTCCCGGGCGTGGCGCAGCCCGATGCGGACGAAGTCCCGCTCCAGCGTGGCCAGTTCGCTCAGCGTGGCCTCCCGGTCGCGGCCCAGGCGGGCGCGGGACTTGGCCAGCCCGAGGCGGGAGAGCGCGACCCCGCGCGGCTCCTGCATCTCGCCGAACTCCTGCAGTGCGAGGGTGTAGGTGTCGCGTGCGGCCTCGTACCGGCCCGCTCGGTACAGGACGTTGCCGCGCATCTTGTGGTTGTAGGCCAGCGCCGACGCCAGGTCCATCGCGCGGCAGATGCCCTCCGCCTCGGACAGCAGCTCCAGCGCGCGGTCCGTCTCGCCCTGTACGGACAGCACATCGGCTATCCCCCGCAGCGACCAGGCGCGGCCGCGGGCGTCCTCGCCGGCTTCGGCGATCCGGGCGGACTCCTCGAACAGCTCCAGGGCCTTGGCGTAGTCGCCGGTGTTGCGGTGCATCTGGGCTATGCCGGACATCGCCCAGACCATGTGCCGGGCCTCGCCGTGCGCCCGGCCCTGTTCGAGCAGCTGCTCGTGGAGCTCGGCGACCGCGGCGTAGTCGCCCTGTATGCGGCCGGTCTCGGCGAGGCCGGCGAGGGAGTAGCCGTGGGCGAGGCGGTCGCCGCCGGTGTCGGCCAGGGAGACCGCGTGGGTGAGCAGCCGGCGGGCCAGCGGCAGGGTGCCGCACTGGCGGGCCAGGGTGCCGCCGCTCCACAGTGCCCAGGCCATGGCGCCCGCGTCACCGGCGGCGCGGGCGCTGCGGTAGCTCTCCCGCCAGGCGGTGCCGGCCTCCGTCACCCGGCCGAGGCGCCGGTTGGCCTCGGCGACCGCGAGCGCGGCCCGCGCCCGCTCCAGCGCGGTGTCCGCCCGGTCGTGTGCCCGGCTCGCCTTCGCCAGCACCTCCTCGTAGGAGGAGTTCACACCCAGCGCCGAGCCCAGCTCGCCCTGGTACTCCGGGGCGAATGCCTTGCCGTACATAGATCCGTGGCCTCTCGATCATTTCCATGCCTTGATCACGAAACTACGAGCGGCAGGGGGTGCGGCGAATCAGTCCGCGTATGGGTTGTGCCGTACGACTGGAGTGCTACGGGGAGGGTCATGGTCATCATGAGGATGTAGGGGCTCGTCAGGGTCGCCGGGCCGAAAGCCGCGCCGGAGCGGCTCCAGCACGGCGCGGGGCGGCCTCAGGGGAGGCTCAGGGACCGGCGCCGGAAAGGCTCCGCCATCGCGTTGCACATGTTGCATCACGTGTTGCGGCTCTTGCCGGGGTGGGCGCGGCGGGCCACCCTGCTGCCATGACAGCAGCGGGTACGGGAGCGCGGTCCGGGGCCGGGGCGGACCGTCGGCGGTTTCTGCGGACCGTCGCGGCGGGACTGACCATGACGGCCGGGGTAGGACTGCTGACGGCGGCGGACCACGGCCCCGCGCGGACCCCGACCCGACGCCCCACGAGCCAGCCCGCGCGCCGCTCCCGTCCGCTGTACCTGGGGACCTACACCTCGAAGGACGGCGGCGGCACCGGCGTCGGACTCGCCACGTACGACACCGCGACCGGGCGGATCACCGCCACCGGCGTGGTGGCCGGGGTCGCCGATCCGTCCTATCTCGCCCTCGCGCCGAGCGGGCGCACCCTCTACGCCGTCGACGAGCAGGAGCGGGGCGGGGTGACCGCCCTCGCGCTGCCGCCCGGCGGCCCGCCGCGGGTGCTGGGCACCCGGTCCACCGGCGGCGGCGGGCCCTGCCATCTGTCCGTACACCCCGGCGGACGCTGGCTGCTCAGCGCCAACTACCTGTCCGGCAGCGTGGCCGTCCACCCGATCGACCGGGCAACGGGCGCCCTGGGCGAACGCACCGACCTCGTCACCCACTCCAGCCCGCCGCCCGGCCCCGGCCAGGACGGGCCGCACGCCCACCAGATCGTCACCACCCCCGACGGCCGGCATGTGCTGGCCGTCGACCTCGGCAACGACACCGTCTACACCTACCGGCTGGACGACGCGGCCGGGCGGCTCACCCAGGTGTCGTACGCGGCGCTCCGCCCCGGTGCCGGCCCCCGGCATCTGACCTTCCACCCCTCCGGCGGCTTCGCGTATCTGGCGAACGAGGTCGACAACACGGTCGTGGTCTGCGGCTACGACCGCAAGAGCGGGCGGCTGACGCCCGGCGCGCCGCAGTCCACGGGGACCGGCCCAGGGACCAGCTATCCGGCGCAGCTGCTCGTCACCCGCGACGGCCGCTTCGCGTACCTCGCCAATCGCGGTCACAACAGCCTCACCCGCTACGCCGTGGAGGCCCGCGGGGCGCGGCTGCGGCTGCTGGACACCGTGCCGGTGGGCGGGGACTTCCCCCGGCAGATCGCGTTCTCGCCGGATGGGCGCTGGCTGTTCGCGGCGAACCAGAAGTCCGGTTCGGTGACGGTGTTCTCGGTGGACGGACGGACCGGGGCGCTCAAGAGCGCGGGGGAGCCGTTCGCGGCACCGGTCCCGGTGTGTGTGCTGCCGAGGTGAGCCGGACGGGCCGGTCCGGCCGGGGCACCGCGGCAACGGCCCCCGCGGGGGCGGCCGGTGAGCGCCGGTCAGGGCGCCGGGCGGGGCTCAGCCGGCCAGGTACTGCCGCAGCAGATCGCTCAGTTCCCGCTCGAACCCGTCGTAGCGGGCGCGGAGCCGGTCGCCCGGCCAGTCGGGCGGCAGCAGCGCGTCCGGCAGGAGCGGGTCGGCGAGGAGATGGCGCAGGGCGGCCGCCGCGACCGTGAAGCGCCCGGCGGGCGACTCGGCGCGGTCCAGGGCGGACATCAGGGCACCGGCCCGCGCCGCCCAGCCGTCCAGGTCCCACAGGCGGGCGGCGAGCGCGGCCGGATCGTCGTCCGGAGTGCCGCTGAGCCAGGTGCACTGCTCGGTGACGACGGGCGGGCGGGGCCGGTCGAGGTTGGCGGGGCGCAGCCAGCTGCCCTCGCGGAGTTCGGCCAGCCGCAGCGCCGCCATCGCCTGGCGCAGTGCGGTGCGCTCGGCGGCCGGCCGGCCTTCCGGGGTGGTGACGACGGCGATCTCCCAGTCCCCGTGCCAGGGCCGGGTCCGGGGTGAGCGGCTCTCGTCCTGACGGGTCTGGCGCGCCAGCAGGCGGGCGGTCAGCTCGTAGGAGCCGTCGGTCTGCCGCAGGTCGCCGGCGGCCACCATGCGCGAGAGCGCGACCCGGACGGTGCCCTCGGCGATCCCGAAGAGTTCACCGACTCGCACCAGGGCGCGGACGGGCAGCCTCGGCGGGTGGTGGCCGAGCAGGGTGCTCAGCACGATGGAGCGCGCGGTGAGGGGCCGCAGCGCGAGCGCGGCGGCGCCGTCGGGGTCGTGGTGGGTGCCGGGGTCGTTCATATGTGCAGGAAATTCTAGGGCGTGGAGCGCGGCTGGTATTACGCTCTTCCCACGGCTGTTCGGTTTCTGTAACGTCGAAGACATGACCGTCACCCATGAAGTCGTGAACCAGGCCCCGCCGCTGACCGGGTTCAGCACGGCGGACGAGCCGGCCCTGCTGGAGGCGCTGCGCCGGGACGGCGCCGAGTGGGGCGTGCCGGAGGTGGCCGAGCTCGGCGCGCTGGCCGGTTCGGCGGCGGTGCAGGACCAGGCCCGCTGGGCGGAGCAGCAGCCGCCCCGGCTGCACACCCACGACCGCTTCGGGCACCGCGTCGACGAGGTGGAGTTCCATCCGGCCTGGCACCAGCTGATGACCGTCGCGGTGGAGCACGGGCTGCACGCGGCGCCGTGGACCGACGGCCGCGCCGGGGCGCATCTGGTGCGCGCCGCGAAGTTCTACGTCTGGTCGCAGGCCGAGCCGGGCCACGGCTGCCCCGTCTCGATGACCTACGCCGCCGTCCCCGCGCTGCGCGCCGCCCCGGACCTGGCCGCGCAGTACGAGCCGCTGCTGGCGTCCCGTTCCTACGACTTCGGGCTGCGGGCGCCGCTGACCAAGTCGGGTCTGATCGCGGGCATGTCGATGACGGAGAAGCAGGGCGGCTCCGACGTACGGGCCAACACCACGCGTGCGGTGCCGGCCGGCGACGGCACGTACCGCATCACCGGCCACAAGTGGTTCACCTCCGCCCCGATGAGCGATGTGTTCCTGGCGCTGGCGCAGACCGCGGAGGGGCTGAGCTGCTTCCTGCTGCCGCGGGTGCTGCCGGACGGCACGCTCAACGGGATGCGGCTGATGCGTCTGAAGGACAAGCTGGGCAACCGCTCCAACGCGTCCTCCGAGATCGAGTACGACGAGGCGGTGGCCTGGCCGGTCGGTGAGCCGGGTCGCGGGGTGCGCACCATCGTGGAGATGGTGAACATGACCCGGCTGGACTGTGTGCTGGGGTCGGCGGCCGGGATGCGGGCGGGACTGCGGCAGGCGCTGCACCACACCGCCCATCGGCGGGCGTTCGGGCGGGAGTTGGACCGGCAGCCGCTGATGCGCTCGGTGCTGGCGGATCTGGCGGTCGAGTCGGAGGCGGCGACGCTGCTGGGCATGCGGCTGGCCGCGGCGGTGGACCGGTCGCAGGCCGGGGACGCCGGGGAGTCGGCGCTGCGCCGGCTGGCGCTGGCGGCCGGCAAGTACTGGGTGTGCAAGCGGGGCAGCGGCCATGCGGCGGAGGCGCTGGAGTGCCTGGGCGGCAACGGCTATGTCGAGGACTCGGGCCTGCCACGGCTGTACCGGGAGGCGCCCCTGCTGTCGATCTGGGAGGGCTCGGGCAATGTCGCCGCGCTCGACGTGCTGCGGGCACTGGGCAAGGAGCCGGCCGCGCTCGATGCGTTCTTCGCCGAGGTGGAGACGGCCGCGGGCGCCGACCGGCGGCTGGACGCGGCGGTGGCCGGGGTCCGCAAGATGCTCGGCACCCTGGCCTCTCCGGAGCGTGCGCAGCTGATGGCGCGGTCGCTGGCGGAGCGGATGGCGCTGGTGCTGCAGGGCTCGCTGCTGGTGCGGCACAGCCACCCGGCGCTCGCCGACGCGTTCTGCGCCTCCCGGCTCGACGGGGAGTGGGGCAACGCGTACGGCACGCTGCCGGCCGGGGTCGATCTGACGGCGATCCTGGAACGCGTCCGGCCGCCGGCGCCGGACGCGGCCGGGGGCGCGGCCTGATGTCGGTACGGATCGAGCGGGCCGGGCCGGTGACGACGGTGGTGCTGTCCCGGCCCGCGTCCCGCAACGCCGTGGACGGCCCGACGGCACGCCAACTGGCCGATGCCTTCCGCGAGTTCGACAACGATGACACGGCGCGGGTGGCCGTGCTGTGGGGCGAGGGCGGGACGTTCTGCTCCGGCGCCGACCTCAAGGCGATGGGCACCGAGCGCGGCAACCGCGTCGCGCCGGACGGCGACGGGCCGATGGGGCCGACCCGGATGCGGCTGGGCAAGCCGGTGATCGCGGCGGTGGCCGGTCATGCGGTGGCCGGCGGGCTGGAGCTGGCGCTGTGGTGCGATCTGCGGGTGGCGGAGGAGGACGCGGTCCTCGGGGTGTTCTGCCGGCGGTGGGGGGTGCCGCTGATCGACGGCGGTACGGTGCGGCTGCCACGACTGATCGGTGCGAGCCGGGCGATGGACCTGGTCCTGACGGGGCGCCCGGTCCCGGCGGCGGAGGCGCTGGACATCGGGCTGGTCCACCGGGTGGTGCCGACCGGGACGGCGCGCGCCGAGGCGGAGCTGCTGGCGGCGGAGATCGCCCGTTTCCCGCAGGCGTGTCTGCGCAGCGACCGGGCCGCCCTGCTGGACCAGGAGGGCCGGGACGAAGCGGCCGCGCTGGCCGCGGAACTCCGGTACGGGCAGACGGTGCTGGCCGAGGCGCTGACGGGCGCGGCGCGCTTCACGGCGGGCGCGGGACGGCACGGGGAGCCGGACCGGGCCTAGGGTCCGTCCGAGGGGGGCCTTCCCGATCCCCGTGGGCCCCCGATGGGCCGTGGCACCGAAGCGGTCACGGTGCCCCCGGGGTGACACCATGCGCCCCATGAACGATGTGAACTACCCCGAGGCGGGCGGCACCCGGCGCACCCCGCTGCCGCCCGGCTACCACCACCTCCACGAGGAGCTGCCGATCGGCCGCGGTCGCGAGGTGCTGACCGCGGCGGGCGAGGCGATCACCACGTTCCGGCTGCACCGGGCGGCCGGCACCGGCATCCGCGCCGACGCCCCGCGGGCCGCGCCGGGGGTCGCCGTCGAGGTCTCGTTGGGCATCGGCCCGCTGCGGCTGCGGGCCCCGTGCCGGGTGGTGTGGACGGTGGCCGACGAGGACCGCGTCGGCTTCGCCTACGGGACGCGCGCCGGGCACCCCGAGTGCGGCGAGGAGGCCTTCCTGGCCGAGCTGCGGGCGGACGGCTCGGTGTGGTTCACCGTGACCGCCTTCAGCCGCCCGGCCCGCGCCTTCACCCGTCTCGCGGGCCCCCTGGTCCCCGTCTTCCAGCGGCTGTACATCCGCCACCTCGGCCGCACTCTGCGCCGGCTGGCGAACCGCTGAACGCCGGTCCTCCGTCCACTTTTCTCACGCCCTGGCGCCGCCCGGAGACGCGTAGTTACCGACGCGTAGCCCCGTCACCGGTGATCGCCATACGTCCACTTGCGCTTCATCTTTTCGTCACCATCTCCCCTGGCGACCGTGAGAGAAATCCAGCCATGTGTGACGACGAACTGATCCCGCCGCAGGCGGACATGACCGAGCGGGAGTGGCTGCGGGCCGGCTCGGACGCGGCGGCCGGGGCGCCCCCGATGCCCACCACGGGGCGCGTTCCGCAGTGGGTGAACCGGCGGACGCTGCTGGGCGGCGCGATGGCCGGCGCGGCGCTGGCGGTGCTGCCCTCGCAGGCGCAGTCCCCCGCCTCGGCCGCGACCCGCCCGGGCACCCCGGGGGCCTTTCCGTTCCCCGAGCACCCCAACGGCAGGGGCGAGTTCGCCATCCTGGTCACCGGTGACGCCGGTACGGGCGACGAGGCGCAGTACGCGGTGGCGGCCGCGGCGCGGGATCTCTGCCGGGCCGAGGGCATCGGACTCGCGGTCGGCCTCGGCGACAACATCTACGAGAACGGCCCGGAGTCCGCCGACGACAGCGAGTTCCAGGACAAGTTCGAAAAGCCCAACAGCGGCATCGACGTGCCCTGGCTGATGGTGCTGGGCAACCACGACTGCTCGGGGCTGATACCCGGCAGCGGCGGCGACCCCTCGCGCGGTGACCGCGAGGTCGCGTACGCCAGGACCTCCAAGCGCTGGTACATGCCCAGCCGTTACTACAGCGTCCCGCTGCCGGCGGCCGACCCGCTGGTGGAGTTCTTCGCCATCGACACGATCCCCTGGTCGTCCTATGTCGCCCAGCTCGACCCGTACTACCGCTGGGACGGGCCGTACATGCGCGAGCAGCAACGGTGGCTGGACGGTGCGCTGCGCGCCTCGCGGGCCCGCTGGAAGGTGGTGCTGAGCCACCACCCGTACCTCAACAACGGCAAGCACGGCAGCGCCGGTTCGTACGACGGGTTCGAGATCGGGAACTACACCAGCGGCGTCCACCTCAAGGACATGTACGAGAAGGTGGTGTGCGGGCGGGCCGATCTGATCCTGTCCGGTCACGATCACACGCTGCAGATCCTGGAGCCCACGGCGCGGACCGGCGGCACCCGGCAGGTGGTCTGCGGGGCGTCGGCCAAGACGGAGGACGGCAAGGCCCACTTCGGGCACCCGGCCGCCTGGCAGAACTTCTCCGACAACGGGTTCATGGTGCTGAAGGTGTCCGGTGCGCGGCTGACCATCGACGCGTACACCGTCGACGTGGCGACGCGGACGGCGACGCTGCGGCACCGGACGCGGCAGACCGCGCCGGTCGCGGCGGCGCGGGCACACGCCTGACGAGGTGGGCCGTCCTGGTGCGCGCTCGCCCGGGACGGCCCGCCCCGCTCGCCTCACTGCGGATAGCCCACCAGGTTGGCGACGTTGCGCTGGGCGTCCGACGGACCGCCGGTGTCGTTGACGACGTGGCGGATCGTGCCGGTGCCGCCGAGCGAGACCGTCACCATGTCGTGCAAGCGGACGCCGGGGGTGCTCGGCACCTCGAAGGCGTGCTCGGCGGCGACGTCGCGGTTGACGTGGAAGAAGCAGTAGCTGCCGAGCCCCCACGCCTCGTGGTTCCTCACCCCGTCAGCGACCTTGTAGGCGGCGTAGCCCTGGGTACCGCCGTTCATCCAGGACCCCTGGTCCGGCGGGTCGTAGGGCATCTCGTTCTGGTAGAAGTACGTCCGGCCGCGCTCGCCGTTCCAGACCGTCTGGTGCTGCTGGTAGTGCTCGACGAACAGGCCGTACATGGTGACGTCGTCGCCGTTGACGGTCAGGCCGTTGGCGGCGGTGTTGGTGTTCCAGCCGACGCCGTCGCCGTGGTCGGCGCGCCAGATCCACAGATGGTCGCCGATGACGTGGGAGCTGTTGACGACCAGGCTCCTGGCGGCCTTGCCGGGGCCGGCGCCGCCGACGCGGAAGAACACGTCGTGCAGCGAGGTCGGGTTCCCGGCGTGGCTCGCCGAGGAGTCCTGCGGGCCGACCTCCATCAGGGACGGCGAGCTGGTGGTGCCCGCGTCGATCAGCAGTCCGGCGATCCGGACGCCGTCGACGTCGGCGACGGACACCGCCGTGACGCCGTTGTCGGGGATCAGGGTGGCCAGGCCCAGGCCGAGCACCACGGTGTCCGGCCGGGTGATCCGCAGTGTCCGGTCGAGGTGGTAGACACCGGGCGTGACCAGCAGGTGCTTGCCGGCGTCCAGGGCCGTGTTAATCTGCTCCGCACTCGCCCCGGGCTTGACGACGAAGAAGTCGCCCAGTGGCAGTGAGCCGCCCTGCGGGTCGCCCGAGGACCAGCTGGTGCCCTGGGAGTCCTTGCGCAGGGCCGGTACGAACACCCGGTAGTCGCCGGCGTCGTCGACGTACAAAAACGGCTTCTCGCGGGAGACGGGGGTGGACTCGACGCGGGTGTAGGGCGGGGTGGGGAAGTCTCCGGCCGGGGCGTTCTTCGCGCCGACGAAGACCATGTTCCAGTTGGCGCCGCTCCAGCCGCCCCATTCGGTGTTGCGGGACAGCCACTGCTGCTGGGAGCCGGAGCGGACCTGGCCGTCGACCTTGGTGTCGGCCAGCAGCCCGCCGCTGGACCAGCCGCCGTCGTCGAGCTGCAGATCGCCCTTGAGGTGCATCCGGCGGTACGGCGCCGCCTGCGAGACCGCCCAGCGGTCGGCGCCACCGGACGGGTTGACGGCAAGGTTCTCCGCCGACCGCCAGAAGTTCTGGGTGGCGTTGCCGTCGAACCAGTCGGCCTCGGCGTGCACCGCTCCGTTGATGGTGGTGTCGTCCGGCGAGCGGCCGAGGCCGGCGATCTGGGTGTAGAAGCCGATGTCGGCGTCGACGTCGTACGAGCCCGGCTTGAACAGCAGCGCATGCCGCGCCGTGCCGAACTGGTTCTTCTCCTGCTCCTTGAAGACGTCGTCGACGGCGCTCTGGATCTGGCCCTTGGGCGTCGACGGGTCGAAGACCTGGACGTTCGGGCCGAGGTCGGGATCGGCCGCGGCGGCGTCGGCCCGCGGGAGCGAGAGGGTGGCGGCGCAGGCCGCGAGGGCGACGGCGAGGAGGGTGGCGCGGCGTGGCAGCCGCGCCCTGCGGTGCCCGCGGGTGCTGGCGGGTGTCATCTGTGGGGGTCTCCTACCAGGTGAAGGTGGCGAGGGCGCCGGCCGGGAGGTGGCAACCGAGGCGCTGCCCGGCCCGGTTGGGGTCGGGGCGGTCGTGGTGGTGCGCAGCCCGATGTGCGGTCCGCCCTCCTGTGACGAGGGCAGGAGGGCGCGCACGCCTCAGCTCCGCCCCGCGGACCGGTGTGGACACGGTCCCGCTGCTGCTTGTGGCCGGTGTGGACACGGCCGACGGCTCGGCATCATGTTTCGGGACTTGAACATGCCACGTCAAGACTCGTGCACGGGCGAGGAGTTGGCACGGCCGGATTCCACCGTAGGCGTTCACTGCCTGAACACATACGGCGCTCGGGTGGCGTACCGCGACATGCGGCGTCCCCGACCCGCGCCTAAGGTGTTCGCATGGCCGCGTTCCGGTGGGTGTCGGCCCCGGTCAACGACGACCCGCGGCCGAGGGCACGGGAGGTGTCCGCCGCGCCGCCGCCGGCCCGCGCCCGGACGCGCCGCCGCCTTCAAGGTGTGAGCCCGCCGTGCCCGAGCTCCAGGACTCCGCGGCACGGCACCCCATGACCGGCCCGGCCCCCGCGGGACCGTCCCCCGATCCGTCCGGCCAGGGCTATGACCCCCGCTCCGGCCGAGAAGGGCGCCGGGTCCAGGAGGACGTCCCCGGGGTCTCCCACCATGAGCCCATCGGGCTGCGCGAACGGCTCTCCCTCAACCGGACGGGCACCTTCGACTGGGACCTGGACCGCGGGCGGATGGCCTTGGACCCCGGCGCCCTGGAGGTCTTCGATCTGCGGCCCGACGAGTACGACGGCGCGCCGATGTCCCTGATCTCACGGGTACCGCCGGAGGAAGGCCTGCGCCTGGACGAGGCGCTCGCCCAGGCCCTGCAGGACGGCCAACCGTCGTACGGCGCGTACTTCCGCGTCCACTGCCGCGACGGAAGCCGCCGCTGGACGCACTCCCAGGGGCGGATCCTGCACGACGCGGAGGGGATGCCGTACCGGGTCGTCGGCATCGTCCGGGAGGCGACCGGCGAACTGGCGGACTCCGCGCTGCTGCGCTCGCTCCAGCAGGACCGGCAGCGGCAGACCGTGATGGTGCAGCAGACCACCGCCGCGCTGGCCCGTGCGCTGTCCGTCAAGGACGTCACACGGGTGCTCGGCGGTACCGGCGGAGCGCGGCGCTTCGGCGCCGACGGGCTGGTCCTCGGGCTCGTCGAGAACGACCGGTTCAAGGTCATCGCCACCGCCGGGCTGGAGGGCGAGGTGCCCGAGGAGATGGTGACCTCGCGGCTGGACGACACCCTCCCGCTGGCCGATGCGGCGTGCTCACGGCGGCCCGCCTTCCTCAGCACCCGCGGCGAGCTGATCGCCCGCTATCCGCGGCTGCGCCCGTACACCGACCTGCTGCCGACCGGCAGCGCGGCGTTCCTGCCCCTGGTCGCGCAGGACACCGTGATCGGGGCGCTGGGGCTGTTCAACGCCGAGCCGGCCGTGCAGTCGCCGGAGGCCAGGAACCTGGCGCTGGCACTGGCCGGGGTGGTGGCGCAGTCGGTGCAGCGGGCGACGCTCTTCGACCAGGAGCGCGAGTTCGCCACCGGGCTGCAGGAGACGATGCTGCCGCGCCGGCTGCCGGCCATCACGGGTGGTGCGGTCACCGTGCGCTACCACCCCGCGAGCGTCGGCCGGGACGTGGGCGGCGACTGGTACGACGTGATCGCCCTGCCCCAGGGGAGGACCGGCCTGGTGGTCGGTGATGTGCAGGGCCATGACACCCATGCGGCCGCCGTCATGGGCCAGCTGCGGATCGCCCTGCGGGCGTACGCCGGCGAGGGGCACACACCGGAGACCGTCCTGGTGCGGGCCTCCCGCTTCCTGGCCGAGCTGGACACCGAGCGCTTCGCGACCTGTACGTACGTCCAGGCCGACCTGCAGTCCGGGGCGCTGCACGTGGCGCGGGCCGGCCATCTCGGACCGCTGATCAGCAACAGCTCCCGGCACATCGACTGGCCCGAGGTCTGCGGCGGGCTGCCGCTGGGCCTGGCCACCGCCTTCGGGCACGACCACTTCCCCGAGACCCAGCTGTTCCTGGAGCCGGGTTCGACGCTGCTGCTGTGCACCGACGGCCTGGTCGAACAGCCCGGCCAGGACATCTGCGCGGGCATCGACGCGCTCTCCGCGGCGGTCCGCGACGGCCCCGCGGACCTGGAGGCGCTCGCCGACCGGATCTCGGACCGCCTGTGGGCCGACCCCGGCTCCGAGGACGACATGGCCCTCCTGCTGCTGCACCGGCTGCCCGGCCCCGGCGGCGCCGACGCCACCCCGCGGCTGCGGCTGCATGTGCATCAGGCCGACCCGCAGGGCGCCGCGGAGGTCCGCTCGGCGCTGCGCCGCACGCTGGACCAGTGGCGGGCGGGCAGCATCCTGCACAACGTCGAGGTCGCCGCCTCCGAGCTGATCGCCAACGCCCTGACCCACACCGAGAGCGGCGCCCTGGTCTCCGTGGAGCTGCTGCCCGGCGCCCCGCGCCGGATCCGGCTGGAGGTCGAGGACCGCTCCAGCCGCTGGCCGCGCCGCCGCAGCCCCGGCGAGACCGCGACCTCCGGCCGCGGGCTGATGCTGGTCGAGGCCCTGGCGGACCGCTGGGGCGCGGAGCCGCGCGGCGCGGGCAAGGCGCTGTGGTGCGAGTTCGTCGTGCCGGACGGGCGGTACGGGCCGGACGCGGCGCGGTAGCCCCGCCCCGTCCGACGCCACCCGCACCGCCCGGCCGCCGCTGGTCCTCCGCCCGGCTCAGTCCTCCGGCCCGTACCACAGCGTGGTCATGTTGCAGAACTCCCGGATGCCGTGCCCGGAGAGCTCCCGGCCGTAGCCGGAGCGCTTGGCCCCGCCGAAGGGCAGCCCCGGGTGGGAGGCGGTCATACCGTTGAAGAAGACACCACCGGCCTGCAAGTCCCGTGCCAGCCTCTCCTGTTCACCGGGGTCACGGGTCCAGGCGTTGGAACTCAGGCCGAACGGTACGTCGTTGGCGAGCCGCACCGCCTCGTCCAGGTCGGCGACGCGGTAGAGCGTGGCGACCGGGCCGAACGCCTCCTCGCGGTGGATGCGCATGCCGGGGGTGACACCGGCGAGCACGGTCGGTTCGTAGAACCATCCGGCGCGGTGCTCGGGCGGTCGGCGGCCGCCGCACAGTGCCTGCGCGCCCTGGTGGACCGCGTCGTCGACGAGCTCCTCCAGGTCCGAGCGGCCCTGCTCGCTGGAGAGCGGCCCGACCTCGGTGTTCTCGTCCATCGGGTCGCCGACGGTCAGCGCCGCCATCCGCTCGGTGAACCGCTCGGCGAAGGCGTCGTAGACGTCGTCGTGCACGATGAACCGCTTGGCCGCGATGCACGACTGCCCGTTGTTCTGCACCCGCGCGGTGACCCCGACGCGGACCGCCTTGTCGAGGTCGGCGGAGGGCAGTACGACGAACGGGTCGCTGCCGCCGAGTTCGAGGACGGTCTTCTTGACCTCGTCACCCGCGATCGAGGCGACCGAGCGGCCGGCGGGTTCGCTGCCGGTCAGCGTCGCCGCCGCGATCCGCGGGTCGCGCAGGACGTCCTCGACCGCGCCGGATCCGATCAACAGGGTCTGGAAGCAGCCCTCCGGGTAGCCGGCGCGGCGGAACAGCTCCTCGATGTAGAGCGCGGTCTGCGGGACGTTCGAGGCGTGCTTGAGCAGTCCGGTGTTGCCCGCCATCAGCGCCGGCGCGGCGAACCGTACGACCTGCCAGAGCGGGAAGTTCCAGGGCATCACCGCGAGGACGGTGCCCAGCGGGCGGTAGCGGACCACCGCGCGCACCGCACCGGAATCGCTCACGTCGGCCGGGGCGGGGTCCTCGTCGGCCAGCAGCTGCTCGGCGTGGTGGGCGTACCACCGCATGGTCTTGGCACACTTCGCGGCCTCCGCGCGGGCCTGTACCAGCGGCTTGCCCATCTCGGTGGTCATGGTGCGGGCGATGCCGTCCTGGTCCGCGTCGAGCAGGTCGGCGGCCTTGAGCAGCAGCTCCGCCCGGCGCGCGAAGCTCGTGGTGCGGTGCTCCTGGAAGGCCTGTTCCGCCCTGACCAGGTGGTCTTCGATCTCGCCCGCGTTGAGCGCGTCAAAGGTCTTCAGGGTCTCGCCGGTGGCCGGGTTGACCGTGGCGATGGCCATGATCAGCACCTCCTAGGAGAGCGGTGAGGGGGCCGGAGAGGGTTCCGGTACGGGGTCGGGTCCGGGCGGACGGGGGATCGGCTCCGGTTCCGGCGGTATCGGTTCAGGTGGCGCAGGCGGGACCGGCGGGCCGGGAAGGGGCTCCGGGACGGGGCTCGGGGACGGACCTCCCGGGTCCGGGGGCGTCGGCTGCGGTTCGCGGTCGAGCGTGCGCTCACGGTTGAGCGTGCGCTCATCGCGAGACAGTGGGTGCGGATGCGGATGCGGATGCGGATGCGGATGCCGCTGCACGGCGGGCCTCCAAACGACGGCTGGTGGCACATGTGCACATGTGCCCCCGTACCCGAGTTTGGCTTGTGTATGGCCTCATCGCCTGTCCGCTGCGCTTTGCCTGTTTCCCACGTTGTCGGCTGACCCGCCGTGGTGGTTTCTCGCCGTTGCGCCTGCGGCGGGCTGGTGCCGCTGCGCGGGGCGTTTTCGGCAGCGGGTGCGCCCCTCCGGACTCCGTCCTGCGGTCCGCCCCCTCCCGTGGGAGGGGGGAGAGGAGACCGGTGGGGCTGAACGTCAGCATTCGCGTGCCGGCAGTCGACAGACGGGGCCCGCCCCCACCGGGCTGTCTTCCCACCCACCCACGGGAGGGGACAGACCGTAGGACGGAGTCCGTAGGGCTGTCACCGCACCCGACAAACAACCGCCCGCCGCAGGCGCAACGGCGAAAAACCACCACGGCGGGAAAGCCGACAACGTGGGCCGCAGCAAAGCGCAGCGGACGGGTCCGCCGCAGGCGCAACGGCGAAAACCCACCACGGCGGGAAAGCCGAACCGTCACAGAAAGTGACATGCCGCCCTGTGCCCGGGCGAACCCGGTTCGGCCGGAGGTGGCTCCGTCGTCGCGCAGACGGCCTCCGCGAGGGGGCAGCGCGTACGGAAGCGGCAACCGGAGGGCGGGGCGGCAGCCGAAGGTGTGTCGCCGGCGAGCGGAGCCTCGCCGGCGCGCAGCAGGCTTTGCGTGTACGGATGCAGCGGACGGGTGAAGACCCGCTCCGCGGGACCGGTCTCGACGAGCTTGCCGAGGTACATCACGCCGACCGAGTCCGCGAGGTGCCGCACCACCGCCAGGTCGTGCGAGATGAAGACGTAGCTCAGTCCCTTCTCGCGCTGCAGCTCCCGCATGAGCTGGAGGATCTGCGCCTGGACGGAGACGTCGAGCGCGGAGACCGGCTCGTCGGCGACCACCAGCGAGGGGGCCAGGGCGAGGGCGCGGGCCAGGCCGAGGCGCTGGCGCTGGCCGCCGGAGAACTCGTGCGGATAGCGGTCCACCGCGCCGCGGGGCAGGCCGACGTCGTCGAGCAGCCCGGCGATCCGCCGCCGCTGCTCCGCCCGGTCGCCGATGCGCTGGATGACCAGCGGTTCGCGCAGCACGGCGCCCACCCGCATCCGTGGGTCCATGGAGGTGGCGGAGTCCTGGAACATCAGTTGGACGTCGCGCCGGTGGGCGCGCAGCTCCCGCTTGGTGAGGCCGGAGAGGTCGCGGCCGGCGAAGTGGACGGCGCCGCCGCTAGGCGCTTCCAGGCCGACGGCCATCCGGCCCAGGGTGGACTTTCCGCAGCCGGACTCCCCCACGATGCCGAAGGTCTCGCCGCGCCGGACGGTGAGCGAGACGCCGGCCACCGCGCTGACCTCGGCGGCCTGCCGGGTGCCCGGCCTTCGGCGGGCGAAGGGGCCGCCGTGCAGCCGGTAGCTCTTGCTGACGTCGGCCAGCCGCAGCAGGGGCTCCTCCGTACGCACCGGGGGTGCGGCCGGCGCGCGGAGGCCGGCCGTGACCGGAGGGCGGGCCGGGGCCGCGGAGGCAGGGCCGGTACCGGGGGCCGGTCCGGCGGGGTGGAAGCAGGCGAAGGCGTGGGCGGTGGCGGCGGGCGCGGAGGCGTGCAGGTCGTCGGTGAGTTCCGGCTCGGCGGCGCGGCACAGGTCGGTGGCGGCATCGCAGCGCGGGGCGAAGCGGCAGCCGGTGGGGCGGGTGAGCAGGGACGGCGGCAGGCCGGGGATACCGGCCGGTGGCCGGGCGGCGGCGAGGGCGCGTTCGGGGAGCGCGGCGAGGAGGGCCTGGGTGTAGCGGTGCCGTGGGGCGGCGAACAGCGTCCGCACCGGGGCGCGTTCGGCGATCCGGCCGCCGTACATCACCGCGACCCGGTCGACCCGGCGAGCGACCACCCCCAGGTCGTGGGTGACCAGGATCATCGCCATGCCGAGGCGGGCGCGCAGTTCGTCGACGAGGGCGAGGATCCGGTGCTGGGTGGCGACGTCGAGGGCGGTGGTCGGCTCGTCGGCGATCAGCAGCCGGGGTTCGCAGACCAGCGCCATGGCGATCGCGACGCGCTGCCGCATCCCGCCGCTGAGCTGGTGCGGATAGCTCTTCAGCCGCTCGGCGGGGCGCGGCATCCCGACCAGCCGCAGTGTCTCCTCCGCCTTCGCCCGGGCCTCGGCCCGGCTCAGCCTCCGGTGCAGCAGCAGCGGTTCGGCGACCTGGGCGCCGATGGTCAGGGTGGGGTTGAGCGAGGTCATCGGGTCCTGGAAGACCATGCCGACGGTGTTGCCGCGGACATCCCGCAGGACGGGTTCGGGGGCGGCGGCGAGGTCGGTGCCGTCGAACAGGATCCGGCCGCCGGTGACCCGGCCGCCGGGCGGCAGCAGGCCGAGGACGGACAGCGCGGTCATGGTCTTGCCGCAGCCGGATTCGCCGACGATGCCGAGCGATTCGCCGGGCGCGAGGTCGAGGTCGATACCGTCGAGGGCGTGCACGGTGCGGCCGCGGCCGGCGATCTCCACGCGCAGGTCCTCGATCCGCAGGAGCGGGTCGGTCATGGTGCGGGTCCTTTCTTCCGGCAGCGCGTCAGTTCTTCTTCAGGCGTACGTCGAAGGCGTCGCGCAGACCGTCCCCGATGAAGTTGAAGGCGGCGACGACCAGCACGATCGCGATGCCCGGAGGGAAGATCAGCCACCAGTGACCGACCTGGGTGTAGGTGATGCCGGCGGAGAGCAACGAGCCCCAGTCGGCGGCGGGCGGCGGGATGGACAGGCCGAGGAAGGAGAGGTAGGCGACGTAGAGGATGGCGTCGGCCACCTGGAAGGTGGCGTTGACGATGACGGTGCCGACGGCGTTGGGGAGGATGTGCCGGAAGACGGCCCGCCCTCCGCCGCCGCCCATCAGCCGCATGGCGTGGACGTAGTCCCGGCTGCGCAGCGCCAGCGCCTCGCCGCGGACGAGGCGGGCCGGGGAGAGCCAGGCGACGGAGGCGATGATCAGGATGAGGACGGGTTTGCTGGGGGTGACGATCGCCGCGACCACGACGAGCAGGAAGAGCGCCGGAACGGCGAGCGCGGCGTCGGTGATCCGCATCATCGCCGCGTCCGCCCAGCCGCCGCAGTAGCCGGCGACCGCGCCGTAGACCGTACCGAAGAGGGCGGCCAGCAGCCCTGCCGCCAGGCCGACTTCGAGGGAGGTGCGGCCGCCGTACATCAGCCGGCCGAGCAGGTCGTAGCCCAGGTCGGTGGTGCCCAGCGGGTGTCCGGCACCGGGAGCGCGGCTGGCCTGCGAGAGGTCGGTGTGGATCTGGTCGGTGGGGTGGATCAGCGGCCCGAGGAAGCAGAAGGCGAGCAGGGCGAGGAGGAGCAGGGCACCGGTGAGGGCGAGCTTGTTGCGGGCGAAAACGGCGAGCGTGCGGCGGGCGAGGCCGGGGGTGGCCAGGTCCGCGTCCGGCCCGGCGTCGAGGGCGGTGGGCGTCACGGCACGCTCCTGATGCGCGGGTCGAGGACGGCGTAGGCGATGTCGGTGAGCAGCGAGCCGAGGACGGTGGCGACGCCGACGACGAGGGTGACGCCGAGCAGCACGGGGAAGTCCGAGCTCTGGGCCGCGTTCCAGAACAGCAGCCCCGTTCCCGGGTAGTTGAACATCGACTCGACGACGAGGGTGCCGCTGAAGAGGGTGGGGAGGTGGAGGCCGAGGAGGGTGGCCAGCGGGATGAGCGCATTGCGCAGGACGTGCCGGGCCATGACGCGGGCGTCGGACTGACCCTTGGCGCGCGCGGTGCGTACGTACTCCTCGGCGAGGTTGTCGAGGACGGCCGAGCGCATATAGCGGCTGAAGGCGGCGACGATGCCCAGCGCGGTGGTCACGACGGGGAGCACGAGGGCCGGTGCGTCGGCGAGGATGCCGCCGACGGTGTCGGCCTGCGGCGCCTCGGCGGGCAGCAGTCGCAGCTGCTGGCTGAAGACGAGGATGAGGACCAGGCCGAGGAAGAACACGGGGGTGGCGTAGGCGAGGAAGGCCGCGCCGGTCAGGACGTGGTCGGCGGCCCTGCCGCGGCGTACGGCCTGCAGGATGCCGAGGGGGACGGCGAGGATCGCGGCCAGGGCGAGGGACAGCCCCGCCAGCAGGGCGGTCTTGGGCAGACGCTCGCCCAGCAGCGAGGCGACGCTCTGGTTGAGCCTGTAGGACTCGCCGAGGTCGCCGGTGAGCAGTCGGCCGAGGTAGCTCACATACTGCTCGGGCAGCGAACGGTCGTACCCCTGCTGGTGGTTGAAGTGCGCGACGGCCTCCGGAGTGGCCTGCACGCCGAGGATGGCGCGGGCCGGGCCGCCGGGCAGCAGATGCAGCAGGACGAAGACGATGACGGAGACCAGCAGCAGTACGACGAGTGCCTGCCCGAGGCGCTTGATGAGGAAGCCGGTCATCTCGCGGCACCGCCCTTCTTGACGAAGTACCAGTTCTGCGGTGCGAGGGAGAGCGTCGGGTTCTGGTCGACGCCTCGTAGGTCGTTGCGGATGGCGGAGACCTGGTAGGCGGGGTTGGGGGTCCACAGGACCGGGAGCCGGCGGGCCACCGTGCGGCCGTAGTCGCGCATCGCGGCCCGGTCGGCGGAGTACTCGGTGGCCCGGATCAGCCGGTCGGTCTCCGGGTCGGACCAACTGCCCATGTTGGAGGGCGCGTTGCCGGCGAAGATCTTCTCTCCGCTGGGGTCGGGCGGGAAGTACCAGCTGCCTTGGGTGCCGAAGAAGCCGAGCTGCCACTGCGCGCAGAGCGGCTCGTCCGTCCTGCAGGGGACGGTGGTGCCCAGGACGGTGTTCAGCGGCTGCTGCCGGATGTCGAGGGCGACGCCCGCCTTGCCGAACTCGGACTTGATGGCCTGCATGGTGTTGGAGGTCTCGGTCGAGCCGGACTGGGAGAGCAGCGAGAGCCGCAGCTCCTGGCCGCGCTCGACGCCCGCGCCGCAGGCGTGCGCGCCCCGTCCCGGCCGTACGCAGCGCAGCGTGCCGTCGCTGGCGGCCCAGCCGTGCCCGGCCAGCAGTGCCTTCGCCCGCCGTGGGGCGTACGGATAGGGGTCGCGCTCCAGGAGGCCGGCGGGGACCGGGCCGAGGGTGGGCGCGGCGCTGCCGTGCCAGATCACCCGGGAGATCGACTTCTGGTCGATGAGGTGTTGGAGCGCCTGGCGCAGATAGGCCTGACGCAGCAGCGGCCCGGCCGTGGGGTGGTGGAAGTTGAGGACGATATAGGTGATCGACCAGCCCTCCCACGGGTCGATGCGGTAGCCCATCTCCTTGAACTGCGCCGACTGCGCCATGACGGACGGCGGAAGGTAGCCGTAGTCGACACCGCCGGCGCGCAGCACGTTGAATTCGGAGTCCGCGGTGGTGAAGGGCTTGAGGATCACCCGGTCGAGATGAGGCCGGTCCGGCCCTCCGTAGTGGTCGTTGGGGACCAGGGAGACCTGCCCGGCGGTGGTCCACTTCTCGATCCGCCAGGGCCCGTCGACCGTCTTCCACAGCGGATCGGTGGCGAACCGGGAGAACTGTCTGGCGTGTCGCATCAGCCGGGCGAAGGCCCGCTTTGGGTCCTCGTGGCGGGGGTTCCAGGCGTGTACGGGAAGGGCGACGAAGTCCTGGAGTTCATTGGCGGTGAACCACGCCGGGTTGTAGGCGCGATCCAGCCGGAGCCGGAAGGTGCGGTCGTCGACGCGCTCGAACGCCCGGACGTCGTCCGGCATGAGCCGTGGCGAATATCCGGCCCAGTCCTGCTTGTTGTGCTTGATCAGATCGAACCAGAACTTCACGTCGCGCGTGGTGACCGGCGTCCCGTCGGACCAGCGGTGGCCCTTTTTCAGGGTGATGCTGACGGTTTTGTTCCCGTCGCTGTAGCGGGGCGGTTCCGCGAGGCTGCGCGGTGAGTGCAGGGTCAGTGCGTCGCCCTTCGGTTCGGGCAGGAACAGCCGCAGGAAGAGCAGGTCCTGGATGGCGCTGTTGTACGAGGCCAGATAGCCCGGGGCACCGATGGGGAAGATCCAGTTGGGGGTGGAGGCGGGCGGCAGCGCCATGGTGACGGTGCCCCCCTCGACGGGCGTGCCTCCTGTGGCGCCCAGCTCGGTGACAACGTTGCCAGTCGGGCCGCAGCCGACGAGCGCGAAGGCGGCGAGCAGGACGGCGACCGCGAACCGCCCCAGGGGCCCGCGTTTTCGGGTGCTGCGCAGGCCCATGCTGCCTCCGAGGTGGTCGGCCGGTCGAAGAGTGCGAGCAAACTACGGACGGCCGGGAAAAGAAGTCAAGACCTTGGCGAAAGAGCGCCAACCGGGTTCTACTGTCAGCGAGTTGGACCGACACCTTCCTTCGACGACCGAAACAAGTCGCCGCTGCCGCCCTCCTCCCGCAGCCCCTTCCCCGTCCCGGCGAAAGGCGCCCCATGACCGCCTCCGACGAGCCGCCCGGCTCGGCCGCGCACGTCCTCGAACTCGTCGCGAACGGCTCCGCCAGCTCCCGTGCGGACCTCGTGCGCGAGCTGGGGCTCGCCGCGTCCACCGTCTCCACCCGCGTCCAGGAACTCGTCGAGGCCGGGCTGCTGACCGAGTCCGGCGAGGGCGTCTCGCGCGGCGGCCGCCGCCCGCGGCTGCTGCGGATCGCCGACCGGGGCGCGGTCGCCCTCGCCGCCGACCTGGGCAGCCGGCACATCCGCACCGGCGCGGTCGGCCTGACCGGCGACTGCCTCGACACCGACGACCACCCCTTCGATCTGACCGCCGGGCCCGAACCCGCCCTGGAAGCGCTCGCGGAGCGGCTGGAGGTGCTCGCCGAGCGACAGCGCGCGGCCGGCCGTACGGTCCGGGGCGTCGGGGTCGGCTTCCCGGGTCCGGTCGACGCGGACGGCGCGCGGGTCATCGCGCCGTCCCGGATGCCCGGCTGGCATCTGTTCCCGCTGCGCGACCGGCTGGCGGACCGCCTCGGAGTGCCGGTGCTGCTCGACAACGACGCCAACATGATGGCGCTCGGAGAACACCGCGCCGCCCACCCGGCACGGCGCCATCTGGTCGTGGTCAAGGCGGGCCGCGGCATCGGCTCCGGCGTCATCAGCGACGGCCGGCTGCACCGCGGAGCCGGGGGCTCGGCCGGTGACATCAGCCATGTCCGGGTGGACGAGGCCGCCCATCTGCCCTGCTCCTGCGGCAACATCGGCTGTCTGGAGACGGTGGCCGGCGGCGCCGCGATCGCCGCGGCGCTACGCGGCAAGGGCCTCGCCGTCGACTCCGCGGGCGAGATCCTGCGGCTGGTCGAGAACGGCGAACCGCACGCCACCACCCTCGTACGGCAGGCCGGCCGTGACATCGGCGCGGTGCTCGCCGTCGTCGTGAACTTCTTCAACCCCGAGGCGGTGGTCCTCGGCGGCGCGCTCGCCGGCGCGCAACCGCTGGTCGCGGCCGTACGTGGGACGCTCTACGAGCGCTGTCTGCCGATGGCCACCAGCGAACTCACCATCGACGCCGCAGCCTGCGGCCCCGACGCGGGGCTGCTGGGCGCGGGCCAGGCCGTACTGCGCCGAACGGCCGCACACTCCCCGACGTCGCCCCCCGTCCCCTAGGAAGCCCTCCGTACGCCCGCCCGACGGAAAGCGAGGCACCGTGCCCGCATCGACCAGCCCTCGTCCCGGCCCGCGGCGCCGACTGCGCATCGGCATCGGCGGTATGGCCATCGAGTCCAGCCAGTTCTGCCCGCACCGCTCGACGTACGACGACTTCCGCGTCACCCGGGAGGGCGCGCTGCTGGACCGCTACACCTGGACCCGTCCGGACGACGAACTGGCCGAGCTGGTCGAGTGGGTGCCGCTCGTACACGCCGTCGCCGTGCCCGGTGGCCCGGTGGAACGCGCCACGTACGACCGCATCAAGGGTGAACTGACCGACCGGATCAGGGCGTCGGGACCGCTCGACGGCCTGGTCTACGACATCCACGGAGCGATGAGCGTGGTCGGGCTCGACGACGCCGAGGCCGACCTCACCGACGCGGTTCGCGCCGCCACCGGCCCCGACACCCTCATCTCGGCCGCCATGGACCTGCACGGCAACGTCTCGCGCCGCTTCGCCGAGCGCCTCGATCTGCTCACCGCGCACCGTATGGCGCCGCACGAGGACGCCTGGGACACCCGGGAGCGGGCCGCCCGCAAGCTCGTCGGGCGGCTGGTCACCGGGAAGGGGCGCCCGTACCGCGCCTGGGTGCAGATCCCCGTCCTCCTCCCCGGTGAGAAGACCAGCACCCGCCTCGAACCGGCCAGGTCGCTCTACGGGCGGCTGGCCTCGGTCGAGGCGCTCGACGGGGTCGTCGACGCGGCGATCTGGGTGGGGTACGCCTGGGCCGACGAGGAGCGCTGCCGGGCCGCGGTGGTGGTCACCGCGGACGATCCCCGGCTCGCCACCGCCCAGGCCGAATCGCTGGCCCGCCAATACTGGTCCGTACGCCGCGACTTCACCTTCGTGGGGCCGACCGGCGACGCCGACAGCTGTATCGCCCGCGCCGTCGCCTCCCCCGCCCGCCCCTTCCTGATCAGCGATTCCGGCGACAACCCCACCGCGGGCGGCGCGGGCGACCTCGCCCATATGCTCGGCCGGCTCCTGGCACACGAGGAGTTGGCGAGCGGCCGGGTCACGGCCCTCCACCCCGGCATCACCGACCCGAGGGCCGTCGCCGTCTGCTTCGAGGCGGGGGTCGGCGCCGAGGTCACGATCGACGTGGGCGGCCGGTTCAGCGCGGGCACCGGCCCGCACGCCGAACCGTACGAGCTGACCGGCACCGTCACCGCCCTCGACGACCCGCCCGGTCGGGTCTCCGGCGCGCCACGCGGCAATCCGGCGTACGACGGCGGCGGCCGGTGCGCGGCCGTCACCCGCGGTGGCGTGACGGTGGTGCTGACCGAACGCCGCAAACCGTTCCACACCCGCGCCGACTTCGGCCCACTGGACCCGCTCGCCTACGACCTGCTGGTCGTCAAGATCGGCTACCTGGAACCCGAACTGCACGCCATGGCCGCCGACTGGCTGCTCGCCCTCACCCCCGGCGGCGTCGACCAGGACCTCCTCCGCCTCGGCCACCACAAGGTACGGCGCCCGCTCTACCCGTTCGACGACGCGGGCTTCGAGGAGACGGAGCTGGGGGCGGTGGTTCTGTAGCCGATTCGCTGCGCTTGGCTGGCTTCCCACGTTGTCGGCTGCGGCGCCGTGGTGGTTTCTCGCCGTTGCTCCCCCACTGCCTCAAGGGCGTGGGAGGTACCCCCAGCGGCGGGCGGGGAGTCTGTCGGCTTTCCCGCCATGGTGGCTTTTCACCGTGGCGCCTGCGGCGGGCGGTTGTTGGTCGGGTGCGGTGACAGCCCTACGGACTCCGTCCTACGGTCTGTCCCCTCCCGTGAGGGGGTGGGAAAGAGGCCGGTGGGGGTGCACCTGATCCGTCGACCGCATTCCCCCAATTCCCGACACCCCGCGGCCCCCGGACCGGCCGGGACGGCGTATCCAGCCACGCCCTGCGCGGCGACGGCGTACGGATGACAGCAGCCGGGACGCTGAAATCGTCGCGGTGCGCGCCGGGGAACACCGGGTCTTCCAGCCGGAAAAGCTCGATTACGAGAACCAGAAGCAGCCGCTCTACAAGGGCTGATTCTACGTTCACCGGGAGACCAGGAGGGAATTTCATGTCGTTCAAGAACATCTTCGACAGTTCCGGCGCGGGGCGCGTCTGCTCGCGGTGAATCTGTCCGACGGCCGGACCGAAACGATCGTCGACGGCGTGAAGGCGTACGGCATCGGGCTGGACGGGAAGGGCAAGGCCTACATCACCGACCAGGACAATGGGCAGCTCTTCGAAGTCGACCTGGCCAAGAAGCAGAAGCGGATGATCGTCGATGGCCTGGGGGCGTCCGCCTCGGGAGTGGCGCTGGACGGGAACGGCAGGGCCTACACCGGCCACTGGAACGACGCGGGGGACCTGTACGAGGTCGACCTGGCCAAGCGCACCAAGCGCGTGGTGGTCCCTCTTTCCCACGCCAGTTGCGATATCGCGCTGGACGGCGCGGGCAAGGCCACGTCTCCGACCACAGTGGCGACCGCCTGCACGAGGTCCATTTGGACGACGGCGCGCGGCGCGAGGTGGTCAAACCGAAACCCGGCGCCTTCTCCCAGCGTGCCGTCCAGGGCCCCGGCACGGTCGAGGGTGAGTCCGTAGTACGGAGCGGGACCGGGCCTCCGCACATGAGGACTCACGGGCACCCCCACCGGTCCTCTCCCCCACCCACGGGAGGGGGCGGACCGCAGGACGGAGTCCGGAGGGCCGGTCCCGCTGCCGTAAACGCCCCGCGCAGCGGCAACCAGCCCGCCGCAGGCGAAAGAGCGAAACCCCTACGGCGGGAAAGCCGACAACGTGGGAAGCCTGCCAAGCGCAGCGGTCAGGCCTCGGGATCACGCGCGTCATACCGCGCAAACCCCCGTCGGCCCAGCCCCAGCGCCGTGACGGCCAGTACGCACGCCAGGCCGCCGCCGATCACCGCGGTGGCCGGGGAGGTCAGGTCGGCGGCCGAGCCGGCGAGGAAGTCGCCGAGGCGGGGGCCGCCCGCGACCACGACGATGAAGACGCCCTGGAGGCGGCCGCGCATCGCGTCCGGCGTCGCGGCCTGCAGCATGGTGCTGCGGAACACCATCGAGATGGTGTCCGCGCAGCCGGCCACCGCCAGGAAGAACAGCCCGAGCCACAGGTGCCGGGAGAGCCCGAAGCAGACGATGGCCGCGCCCCACGCGGCCACCGAGATCAGGATGGCCAGGCCGTGCCGGCGGATCCCGCCGAGCCAGCCGGAGAACAGCCCGCCCAGTACGGCGCCCACCGCGGGCGCGGCGACCAGCAGGCCGACGGTCTTGGCGTCCCCGCCGAACCAGATCACCGCGACCGCGGGGAACAGGGCGCGCGGCTGGGCGAGCACCATCGCCGCCATGTCGGCGAAGAACGTCATACGCAGATTGGGGCGGGTGGCGAGAAAGCGCAGTCCGTCCAGTACGGAGGCCCGGCGGCGCGGCCCGTCCCCCTGCTCGGGCAGCATGGACGGCAGCCGCCACATCGCGTACAGCGCACCGGTGAAGGCCACCACGTCGATCAGATAGGCCGCCTGGTAGCCCCACAGACCGACGATGACACCGCCCAGCATCGGTCCGCCCATCAGACCGAGGTTGCTGGTCAGGGAGTTGAGGGCGTTGGCGGCGGGCAGCTGCTCGGTGGGCAGCAGCCGCGGGATCATCGACGTGCGGGCCGGGGAGTTCATGGCGAAGCAGACGGCCTGGAGGGCGACCACGGTGTAGAGCAGCCACACCCGGTGGTATCCGGCCAGCGCCGCGGTGGCCAGCGTGATGGACATCGCGGTCGCGCCCGCGGCGCTGTAGAGGCCCAGTTTGCGGCGGTCGACGGTGTCGGCGATGGCGCCTCCGTACAGCCCGAAGACGACCAGCGGGACCAGCGAGCACAGGCCGACCAGGCCGACCGAGAAGGTCGAGCCGGTGATGGCGTAGACCTGCAACGAGACCGCGAGCGCGGTCATCTGCTGGCCCATCCAGGAGATGGTGTTGCCGCACCACAGGCGGCGGTAGTCCGGAGAGGTGCGCAGAGGGGTCAGATCGGCGAATATCCGGGAACGCAGGGGGGTTTCGCCCTTGTCGGGGCCGGTGTCGTCATCGGTAGTTGTAAGGGCCACGCGGCGCAGTAAAGCACGTTGCGGAGGAACGGCGGACGGCAGGGCGGGAATGGGCGCTCACGGCCTATGCCCCTTACGACTCCGTCGGCGGGAGGCCGTACACCCGGCGCGCGTTGTCGGCGGCGATCATGGCGCCCACCCGGGCCGCGTCCGTGTGCGACCACGCCCCGGCGGCCGTCCACTCCCCCAACACGCCGGACAGCGCCGTCCGGAAGAGCGCGCTGCCGACGACGTACAGCTCGGGGAGGCCGTAGGCGTCGGTGGAGAAGAGCAGTTTGCCGAAGGGGGCGAGCTCCAGGAACTCGGCGAGTACGGCGGTGGCCCTCGGGCCGGTGTGGGTGAGGGTCAGTCCGATGTCGGCGTAGACGTGCGGGAAGACGCTCGCCAGATAGGCGGCCTGACGGTGGTACGGGTAGCAGTGCAGCAGCACCAGGTCCGTGCCGGTGTCGGCGGTGGCCCGGACCAGGTCGGTCAGCAGGGCCGGGTCGGCATGGTCGAGCCGCAGGTCGGGGTCGCCGAAGCCGGTGTGGAGCTGGAGGGGGCGGCCGGTGGCGACGGCCAGCCAGATCAGATGGCGGAGCAGGACCGGGTCGGTGAGGCGGGGTGCGCCGGCGGCGAGCCAGTCGCGGGCGGCGGCGCGTACGGCGTCGGGGGCCGGTGGCCCGGGATCGAGTGCCAGCCCGTGGCGGTAGGCGGCGACGCTCTTGAAGGCGACGGCGGTGCGGGCGGCGGCCTGGACCGCGCGGCCGAGGACGTCGGTGAACTCCTCGGTGTCGTGCGCGGCGGCCGCGGTCCGTTCGGCCAGCGTCTCCAGGCGTACGACCGGGTGCCCGGTGGCGCCGCCCGCCTCGGCCGTCTCGGCCGGCCCGGTCAGGTCGCCCGGGAGGCCGGTGTCCAGGAGGTATGCGCCGATTCCGGTGGCGCGCAGCAGGCGGCGCCGGGTCTCGTCGGGGCCCAGCTCCCGGCGGCGGGCGAGGTAGCTCTCGGGTGGGCAGTGCGCGGGCAGGTCGAGCAGCGGCGGGCACCAGCGGCGCACGGCGAAGCCGGTCTGGGTGTCGAAGAAGGTGGTGCCCGCCGCGGGCGGCCGGTCCGACTCGGTGAGGTACCCGGCGAACGCCTCGGGGTCCGGTTCGTGCCGGAGCACGCCGTGGCAGTGGTGGTCCACCAGGGGCGGCAGGCGGTCGTCGAAGCCGGGGCCGGGCCCCGGGGCGTCCGCGGGCATCACCAGCGCCAGCGGGTGGCGGCGGCGATCTCCTCGGCCTCGCTCTCGGCGAAGTGGGCCTCCTCGGCACGCCGGACCGCGAGCACCGCGCCGTGCAGCACCTTGCCCATCGCCTCGTACAGCGGCGCCGACTTCTCCAGCCGGTCGGCGGCCTCGGTCAGCGTGGCGGGCAGTCGTACGATGCCGCGCCGGGCGCGCTCGCGGACGCCGAGCGTGCCCGGGTCCCCGGTCTGCGGCTCCGGCAGCCGGGTCCGGGACGTGATGCCGTGCAGTCCGGCGGCGAGCACCGCGCCGACGGCGAGGTAGGGGTTGGCGGCCGCGTCGAACGTCTTGACCTCGGCGTGGCCGCCGTCCGGGTCGTCGGGGGCGCCGGTGACCAGGCGCAGCGCCGCCTCGCGGTTCTCCACGCCCCAGCACTGGTAGACGCCCGCCCAGTGGGAGGGCTGCAGCCGCAGATAGCTGGCCGGTGAGGGGCAGCCGATGGCGAGCAGGGCGGGCAGGGCCTGGAGAACGCCGCCGAGGAAGGACACCGCGTCCGGTGCCAGGCCCCATTCGGCGTCGGGGGCGCGGTGCAGGCTCCGGCCGTCGCGGTACAGGCCGAGGTGGAGGTGGCAGCCGTTGCCGACCTGCCCGGCGACGACCGAGGGGGCGAAGGAGGCGCGCAGCCCGTGGCGGGCGGAGACCGCGCGGACGGTCTCGCGGACCAGCACCACGTCGTCGGCGGCGCGCACCGGGTCGCCCGGGGCGGTGGTGACCTCGAACTGGCCCGGTGCGTACTCGGGGTGGAGCTGGAGCACGTCGACGCCCTGGAGGGTCAGCGCCTCGGTGACGTCGCGGAGGTAGTCGGAGAGTTCGACGATCCGGGTCATGCCGTAGGCGGGGCCCGCGCAGGGGTAGTCGAGCGCCGCGTCGACGTCGGCGGCTACCGGGCCGTGCTTGTCGGGGGCGCGGGTGACCACCCACTCGGTCTCGAAGCCCATCCGCACCTCGAGGCCGGCCTCGGCGGCCTGCTCGGCCATCCGCCGGGCGAACAGCCGCTGGCAGGCGGGGTGCGGCGCACCGAGCTGGTCGTAGCGGTCGACCGGCGCCCAGGCCCAGCCGGGTTGGGCGGCGAGGGTGGTGACGCGGTCCAGGTCGGGGAAGAGCCGCAGGTCCCCGTCGGGCCCGCCGAGGTGGTCGGATTCGGTGATGGCGTCGTCGGAGGTGAAGACGTCGAAGACGGGCGACATCCCGACGCCGCGCTCGGCGGTGTCCGCCAGCCGCGCCACCGGAATGGTCTTGGCGCGGGTGATGCCCGCGTTGTCCACCCAGGTCAACGCCACGTTGCGGACGGCTTCCGCCTCCAGCCGCGCCGCCACCCGGCGGGCTTCCTCGCGCTGTTCCGCAGCCCGCGTCGCCATAGTGTCGTCCTCACTCGACCGTGCCGATGCCTCGGCGCCCGTTCCCCCGCTGGTGACCGGGGCTCGACGCTCCCCCCGCTGACGCGGGAGGTACCCCCACCCCGGTCAGGGGCAGTTGAACTCGCACCATACGCACTTTCCGCCGCCGCGCGGCTCCACACCCCAGACATCCGCCAGCCGGTCGACGAGCAGCAGGCCCCGGCCGGAGACTCCGGCCTCGCCCGGTTCGCGGCGTCGCGGCAGGCTGCTGGAGTGGTCCTCGACCTCCAGCCGCAGGCGCCGCTCGACGCTGTGCGGCATCCGGATGTTGACCACGGCCTCGCCGTCGGTGTGCAGCAGCGCGTTGGTGATCAGTTCGTCGGCGACCAGCTCGATCTCCTCGGAGCGGTCGGCCGCGCCCCAGGCGCGCACCGCGGACCGGATCATGTGCCGGGCGGCGGAGAGGCCTTCGGGGTCGGCGGGGGCGATGTGCTGGCGGAACCGCCCGACGGTGTCGTGCTCGGGCGCGCCGAGACGCCTCAGCAGCAGCAGCGCCATATCGTCCTCGCCGGTGCGGTCCCCCACCGACTCGCAGAGCCGGTCGGCGAGTTGCTGGACGTCCTGGGGGCCGTCGCGGACCTCCCGGGCCAGCTCGCGCATGCCGTCGTCGAGGTCGGTGCCGGGCTGTTCGACGATGCCGTCGGTGCACAGCAGCAGGGTGTCGCCGGGGGCGAGTTGGACGGTGGTGACGGGGTAGTCGAGGCGCCGGAATTCGGAGGAGATGCCCAGCGGCAGCCCGCCGGCCACCGGCAGCCGGCGGCAGATGCCCTCGGCGTGCCGCAGCAGTGGGTCGATATGGCCGGCCCGGACGATCCGCGCCGCACCGGTGCTCAGGTCGGCGTCGACGTAGGTGCAGGTGGCGAAGCGGTCGGTGTCGAGCTCGTTGAGGAAGGCGGAGGCGCGGCCCATGACGGTGGCGGGCGAGTGTCCTTCGGCCGCGTAGGCGCGCAGGACGATCCGCAGCTGGCCCATCAGCGCCGCCGCCTGGGTGTCATGGCCCTGGACGTCGCCGATCACGGCCCCGACCCGGCCGTTGGGCAGCGGTATCACGTCGTACCAGTCGCCGCCGATGTGCCGGCCCATGCGCGCGGAGCGGTAGCGGACCGCGACCTGGGCGCCGGGGA
The DNA here is from genome assembly GCF_042749045.1 of Streptomyces sp. NPDC059008. NCBI lineage: Bacteria > Bacillati > Actinomycetota > Actinomycetes > Kitasatosporales > Streptomycetaceae > Streptomyces > Streptomyces sp. NPDC059008. The sequence continues at coordinate 198,409 of NZ_JBHYJC010000009.1, forward strand.
TGCCGGGTATCCGGCGCGGCAGCATGGCCTGCTGGAGGCCCGCGGCGATCTCGTGCTCCTGGTCGTAGAGCATGGCGCGGGCCAGGCTCTGCGCGATGCTGCTGCCGAGCGCCACCAGCACGTTGCGCTCCTGGTCGCGGAAGTCGCTCTCCCGCTCGAAGAACAGGCCGATCACACCGATCGGGCGGCCCTGGGCGATCAGCGGCAGATACGCGGCGGAGTTGACGTTCAGCGGCTCGATGGCGGGCCACAGCCGGGGGTAGCCGTACTTGAACTCGTCCCTGCTGTGCACGTAGCGGGGGGTGAGCGTGCGCACCACCTCGCTCATCGGGAATTCGTCGCCGACCCGCGTGTACTCCAGATCGGGCACATAGCTGCCCGCCTTGCCCTCGGAGACCAACCGGATACGTCCCGCCTCGACCAGCCCGAGGATGACGTTCTCGGCGCCCAGCCGGCTCAGGCCCTGTTCGCCGGCGAGCACGGCGATCACTTCGCCGACGGTTCGGGCGTGGGCGAGGGCGGCGGTGGTGCGCTCGACGACGCTGGTGTGCCGGCGGCGCTCCTCGTCGACCGCCAGCCGCTCGGCCGCGTGGGTGTATTCGTGGCTGGCGTCGCGGACCACGCCGATGATCCGGCGGGGCCGGCCGGTGGGGTCGCGGCGGATGCTCCCCTGGGCGTGGGTCCAGCGCAGCCGCCCGTCGCGCAGCCGCACCCGGAAGTAGGCGCCGTAGGAGTCGCTGCCGTCCTTCAGGGCCCTGGCGACCAGGGCGTCGAGCCGGGCGGCCTCATGGGCCGGGACGCGGGAGCTGAGGCTCTCGGGGCGGTCGTCGTATTCGGACGGGCGCAGGTCGAAGACCTCGAGGGCGGGTGGGTCCATGTGCATCAGCCCGCTGTCGAGGTCCCAGTCGAAGCCGCCCATGCCGTTGAGGGCCAGTGTCAGGTCCGGGTGGGCGGGCCAGTCGTCCGGCACCGACACGGTGGGCTGCTTCGCTGCCCGGTCAGCCATGCCGTCACTTTGCCACATTCACCCGGATTGCGGAGGGTCCAGCCGAGGTCACAAACAACGCGGGGGAGGTCACCGAGCGTGTCCGGCAGGCGACCGGTGCCACCCCCGAGGGCGGTCGCCCACCACGGATCGCGCGGGCGATGCGCGAGGTACGGGCCGCGGTGCGGGCGGATTGTCAGTGGGTCCTCCTACGCTGGAGACCGCAACGGCAGGAGGGTCCGCAAGCGGTTCCTCCGCGACCGAAGGGACCCGACCATGAGCACCGTCCGAGGCCACCGGATCGAGATCGATCAGGGCACCGACCACGTCCGCGTCACGGTCGGCGGGCAGCTGCTGGCCGAGAGCCGCCGCCCGCTGCTGCTCTCCGAGACCGGCTGCCCGGTGCGCTACTACCTCCCGCCGGAGGACGTGCGCACCGACCTGCTGACCCCCTCCGAGACCCACACCGTCTGCCCGTTCAAGGGCACCGCCTCCTACTGGTCACTTCCCGGTGGCCCGCAGGACATCGCGTGGGCCTACCCTGAGCCGCACCCCGAGGTCGCGCAGATCAAGGACCATCTCTGCTTCTACGAGGTCGAGTTGGGGTGAGCCGGGCCGCCGCCGCGCCCAGTGGGTCGACACCGGGCGGGCCGGGCGGGAGACATCGGCAGGTCGGGTAGGAAAGTTTCCTAACAATAACGCCCAGATTCTTGACGCGTACATGGCCCGACGCCAGGATTCCTCGGGACGGCTCCCCCACGCCGACCCAGGAGACGGATATGACCTCCCCTCGCGCCGACATGCCCGTACAGCCGCCCCGGCGGCGCACGCCCCCGACCGGCAGCCGCCGATGGGGAATCCCCGTCGCCGCGGGCGCGGCGCTCGCGCTCGTCGGCGGTGTGGCGCTGTGGTCGAACGCCGGGCGGGCCGATGCCGCGCCCGAGCGGGCGGCGGGCGCGCACGCCGCCGGGTTCACCGCCGTCGCGGCCGGCGATATCGCCGAGCGGTGCACGGCGAGCGACAGCGACTGCGAACACCCCAAGACCGCAGCGCTGGTGAAGCAGATCGACCCCGCGTTCGTGCTGACCATGGGCGACAACCAGTACGACGACGCCCGGCTCAAGGACTTCAAGCGCTACTACGACACGAGCTGGGGCGCCTTCAAGAGCAAGACGCACCCGGCCCCCGGAAACCACGAGACCTACGACCCGGAGGGCGAACTGGCCGGCTACAAGGCCTACTTCGGGACGGTCGCCTACCCCAAGGGCAAGAGCTACTACAGCTTCGACCAGGACGGCTGGCACTTCATCGCGCTCGACTCCAACAGCCTGGACCGGGCGCAGACCGACTGGCTCAAGGCCGACCTCGCCGCCAACTCCAAGAAGTGCGTGGCCGCCTACTGGCACCACCCGCTCTTCTCGTCCGGCGAGCACGGCAACGACCCGGTCAGCCGCCCGGTGTGGAAACTGCTCCAGGACGCCAAGGCCGAGCTGGTCCTCAACGGCCACGATCACCACTACGAGCGCTTCGCACCGCAGAACGCGGACGGCAAGGCCGACGAGAACGGAATCGTCGAACTCCTCGCCGGGATGGGCGGAGCCAACCCGTACAAGATCGAGGAGGTCCAGCCGAACAGCGAGAAGCGGCTCACCGACACCTTCGGAGTGGTGAAGCTGAACTTCACCGACACCGGCTTCTCCTGGGAGCTGGTGGGCACGGACGGGCAGACGAAGGACCGCAGCCCCGCCTACCAGTGCCACTGACCAACCGACGGGACCCACGGGCGGTCTGACCGATGTATCTCGCGACCACGGACGCGGCCGCGGCGGCGACACAGGTGACGCGCGGCCGCGTCGGGGGCCCGGTGATGGCCCTCGGCGCGGTCAGCCTCGTCACCGACATCTCCTCCGAGATGGTCACCGCCGTGCTGCCCCTCTACTTCGTCCTCCAACTGGGGCTCTCCCCCCTCCAGTTCGGCTTCCTCGACGGCCTCTACAACGGCGTCACCGCGCTGGTGCGGCTGCTGGGCGGGCATGCCGCCGACCGCGGCGGACGGCACAAGCTCGTCGCCGGGGCCGGCTATGCGCTCTCGGCGCTGTCCCGGCTCGGACTGCTGCTCGCCGGCGGCGGCACCCTCGGCATCGGCGCCTCGCTCGCCGCGGACCGTATCGGCAAGGGCGTGCGCACCGCCCCGCGCGATGCGCTGATCTCGCTGAGCGCCCCGCCGGACGCGCTCGGCCGGGCCTTCGGCGTGCACCGCGCGATGGACACCACCGGTGCGCTGCTGGGCCCGCTCGCGGCGTTCGCCCTGCTGTGGGCCACGGCCGACGCCTACGACGCGGTGTTCGTCGTGAGCTTCTGCGTCGGGCTGGTGGGGGTGCTGCTGCTGGTCGCGTTCGTGCCCGGAAGGGCCGCCATGGCCGCCGTGGCCGCCGGCCACCGGGGGCCGGGCGCCGGGCCACCGGCCGCCGCTCCCGGCCACCCACAGGTACCCGCCGCCGCGCCCCGCCCCCGCACCAGGCTCCTGGCGCCGCTGCGCGACCCCGCGTTCCGGCGGGTCTTCGTGGCGGCGGCGCTGCTCGGCGCGGCGACCATCGGCGACTCGTTCCTGTATCTGCTGCTCCAGCGCCGGCTGGACTTCGCGGTGAGCTGGTTCCCGCTGCTGCCGCTGGGGGCGGCCGCGGTCTATCTGCTGCTCGCGGTGCCGGCCGGGCGGCTCGGTGACCGGATCGGCCGCCGGGTGCCGTTCCTGAGCGGGCACGCGGCGCTGCTCGCCGGCTATGTCCTGCTGCTGACGACCGGTGCCGGTCCGGTGCTACTGGTGGGTGTCCTGCTGCTGCTCGGGGTGTTCTACGCCGCCACGGACGGTGTGCTGATGGCGCTCGCCGGCCCGGTGCTGCCGGCCGCACGGCGGGCGAGCGGGATGGCTCTGCTGCAGACGGGCCAGGCCCTGTGCCGGCTGCTGGCGGCGGCCGGATTCGGCGCCGCCTGGACGCTGTGGGGCACCCGTCCCGCGCTGTGCCTCGCGGCGATCGCGCTGGCCCTGGCGCTGGTGGCGGCCGCCGCCCTGCTCCCCCGCCGGGACCGCCCGGCCGGGCCGAACCCACCGGACCGCCCGGAAAGGCAGCCGTCGCGCGCATGACCCCGCCCCGCCCCGCCCCCTCCCTGTCCGCCCGGTTCGCCGCGGTCTCCCTCCGGGCCCGGATCGTCGCCGTGCTCACCGCCACCGCGGTCCTCGCCACCGTCGCCGTCGCCTACACGATCGGCGCCGCCCGGCGCGCCGAACCCACCGACGCCGCCTCCGCCTTCGGCCTCGACCACGGCCGGCTGTACTTCCGCAGCACCGGCGCCGGTTCCGGCCGGGTGGCACGGCTCCCCGCACCGGACGGCCGCACCGGCGCGGCCTCGGCGCCCCGGACCGGGCGCCGCACCACGGGCGGGCCGGCCTGCGAGCGCTTCCACGCGGCGGCCGGGACGGGCCTGTGTCTGCTGCGCCGCCCCGGTATCCCGCCCCGGTCGTACGCCGTGGTCCTGGACCGGCGGTTGCGCGAGAAACGGCGGATCGCGCTCACCGGCATCCCCAACCGGGCCCGGGTGTCGGCCTCCGGGCGGATGCTGTCGTGGACGATGTTCGCCACCGGCGACTCCTACGCCACCACCGCGTTCTCCACCCGCACCTCGATCCTGGACACCCGCACCGGCTACCTGATCAAGAACATGGAGGAGATCCCGCTCACGCTGGACGGCCGCCGCTACCACTCCCCCGACGTCAACTACTGGGGTGTCACCTTCGCCCGCGACGACAACCGCTTCTACGCCACCGTCTCGACCAAGGGCAAGACGTACCTCGTCCAGGGCGATCTGCGCAGGTGGGCGGCGCGGACGATCCGCGGGAACGTGGAGTGCCCCTCGCTCTCGCCGGACAACACCCGCCTGGCGTTCAAAAAGCGGGTCCGCTCGGGCGCCACCGATCCCTGGCGGCTGTACGTCCTGGATCTGCGCACCCTGCGCGAGCACCCGCTCGCCGAGGCCCGCAGCGTCGACGACCAGGCCGCCTGGTTGGACGACCACACCCTCGCCTACGCCCTGCCGGGCCGCGAGGGCCGGGCCTTCGACGTCTGGACCGTACCGGCGGACGGCGGCGGCCGCCCGTCGCTCGCCGTGCCGGACGCCTCCTCCCCCGTACGGGTCCCCTAGGGACCCGCACCGGGCGCGCGGGCCACGGCGTCGCCGTACGGGGCGGCCGTCAGGGGCGCACAATTGAGGGGTGAACGACACCCAGGAGCCCCGGAACGAACCCCGCAGGGACCGTGACGAGCAGGGACGGGCCCGTAACGCCCGCCCGCGCGACGGCCTCGGCCGCCCGCTGCCCTACGGCGCCCCCGGCGTGGCCCGGCAGCCCGAGGGGGTGGTCCGTGCGCCCGCGCAGTCGCTGGCCGAGGCGCAGCGGCTGCTCGACGCCGGGATGCCGTTCCACGCCCATGAGGTGCTGGAGGACGCCTGGAAGACGGCCCCGGAGGCGGAGCGCGAGCTGTGGCGGGGGCTCGCCCAACTCGCGGTGGGACTCACCCATGCGGCCCGGGGCAACGCCGTAGGGGGTACCGCGCTGCTCGACCGGGGGACGGCGGCCATCAGGCCGTACGCGGAGGTCGCCCCCTACGGGATCGATATCGGGGGACTGGTGGCCTGGGCCCGGGAACTGACGGGCCGTCTGGCCGCTCCGGGCGCCGTCTCGGCGGCCGGGGCCGCGCCCCGGCTGCGGACCGCCGGGGACGCGACCGGGAACCGCCCGGCCGGCTAGGGACGGCCCTGGGGAGGACGTCGGGCTCCGCCGGGACGCGCGGAGCCGTCGGCCTACCCCGCGCGGCCGCGCGGGTCCCGCCAGCGGGCGAGCATGGCGCCCAGTCCCATGACCACGATCCCGGCGGCGCCCGCCCCGAGGACGAGGGCGGGGCGCCAGGGTGAGGCGCCGCGGGCGCCCTGGGCGCGGGCGTCGTACGCGGCGCTCACGGCGTGCAGGGTGCCCACCGGTTCCGCGTCGCCGGCCGTGCGGAAGCCCCAGTCCAGCAGTGCGCCGGCTTCCTTGTAGACGCCGTTGACCACCTGTGACTGCGGGTTCAGCACGGTGACCAGCAGCGTGCGGCCGTTCCTGCGGGCGGCGGCGATCAGCGTGTTGCCGGCCTTGGAGGTGTAGCCGTTCTTCACGCCGATGATGCCGGGGTAGCGCGGCAGCCCGTGCGAGCCCACCAGCATGCGGTTGGTGTTCTCGATCTGGGTGGTGCCGCCGGGGCCGGGGAACGGGGCGCGGGCGGTGGCGCAGTAGCGGGCGAAGTCCTCCTGGGCGAGCCCGGCGCGGGCGAAGACGGTCAGGTCGTGCGCGGAGGACACCTGGCCGGGCGCGTCATAGCCGTCGGGGGACTTCACCGTGGTGTCGCGCGCGCCGAGTTCCCGTGCGGTCTGCTGCATCTCGCGGGCGGTGGCCTGCCAGCCGCCGTTCATCGCGGCCAGCACGTGCACCGCGTCGTTGCCGGAGCGGAGGAAGACCCCGCGCCACAGGTCGGCGACGGTGTAGCGGTGGCCGTGCCGGACGCCGACGACGCTGCTGCCCGCCCCGAGGCCCGCGAGGTCCGCGGAGCTGACCTGCCGGACCGTGTCGGACGAGAACTTCGGCAGGACCGTCACCGCGAACAGCGTCTTGAGGGTGCTGGCCGGGGCGAGCCTGCGGTGCGGGCTCTTGGTGGCCAGCACATTGCCGGTCTCCGCGTCGGCCACCATCCAGGACAGAGCGCTCAGCCCGCTGGGCAGGCTCGGCGCGCCGGGGGCGGCGACCGCCTGCACCCCGTCCGTGGTCTTCGCGGGTTGACGGGCCGTCGGCCCGCTCGCGGCGGCCGGTATGGACGTCAGGGACACACCCACGACGGCCACCAGGGCCATTGCGGCCGCCTTCTTGGACACACGCGCGTCACTTGCCATGCGGTAACGCTAAGTAGGGAACGCCCTGTTCGCACAGCGGGTGAGCCAGACGGGCCAAACGGATCCCTGGACGCCGGGCGTGTCGCATCTGCAACACCTGCAAAGAAGGACCCGCCCGGTGCGACGGGGGATGCACACCGGGCGGGTCTCAGGAACATTTCTACCGCATGGGCGAACGGTTGCGCCTCAAAAACGTGTTCGTTTGCCGATTACCAGGCGACGGGCAGCGAATTCAGGCCACGCGCACGAAGTGCCCGACGGTGCCGCAAATCACCCCGCGGAACGTCGAGTCGCAGTCCCGGAAAGCGGGCGAGCAACGCCTCCAGGGCGGTGACGACCTCCAGGCGGGCCAGCGGGGCGCCGAGGCAGTAGTGGATGCCGTGGCCCAGCGCGAGGTGCCCGGAGAGGTCCCGGCCGCGGTCGAAGGTGTCGGCATCGGGGAAACGGGCGGGGTCGCGGTTCGCGGACGCGATCGCCAGCAGCACACTCTCCCCCGCCGGGATCCGTACGCCCCCGATCTCCACGTCCTCCTTGGGAAAGCGCCGGATCGCCAGCGGGGCGGGGCCGTCGAAGCGCAGGAACTCCTCGACCGCCGCCGGCAGTTCGGCCGGATTTCGCCGCAACAAACGGAGCTGGTCGGGGTGGTCGAGCAGGGTGAGCACGGCATTGCCGATGAGGTGGACGGTGTTCTCGTATCCACCGAAGAGAATGAGGAAGGCGAGCGAGGTCAGTTCGTCCTCGGTGAGCCGGTCGCCGCCGCCTCCGCCGTCCGGCTCGTCCCGCACCGCGATCAGATCCGAGAGCAAATCGTCGCCCGGCTCCGCGCGCTTGGCCGCGATCAGACCGGTGTAGAACTCCAGCATCGCGCCGATCGCCTGCTTCATCAGCTCCGGCCGCGCCGGATCCGGGGTGATGAGCCGGTCCGTCCACGCCCGGAAGTCGCGGCGGTCGTGCTGCGGGACGCCGAGCAGATCGCAGATCACGGTGATCGGCAGCGGCCCGGCGTAGTCGGCGATCAGATCCGCCGGACCACCGCGCTCCTCCATCGCGTCCAACAGGCCCTCGGCGACCCGCCGTACGGGCTCGCGCAGCGCCTCGACCCGGCCCGGGGTGAAGGCCTTGACCACCAGGCGGCGGATCCGGGTGTGGTCCGGCGGATCCATGTTGAGCAGATTGGCGTCCAGCGCCGGCGGCAGCGCGAAGCCGCGGAAGCCGCCGGGGGCGGCGTGCCGCTTGTCCAACGAGAGCCGCGGATCGGCGAGCGCACTGCGGACATCCTCGTAACGGGTCACCAGCCAGGCGGGGTTCCCGTCCGCACCGGTGATCCGGTGCACCGGCCCGGCTTCCCGCAGCGCGGCGTAGGCGGCGTACGGATCGTCGAGCAGAGGCGTGATGTCCAGGGGGGCGTCGGGGCCGGTCTCGGCGGTTTCAGGCATGATCCCGACTCTAGGGGTTGTCCGTACGGCAGAGCCCGGGTGCTCGGCCCCGTCCCACGGCATAGGGGGACGGCACCGGTCCGCGGGGACCGGTGCCGCCTCCGTCGTGCCGGGCGGCCCGGACCCCCGTGCCGGGCCACCCCGTCTGTGGCGGTGTCAGCCGTGCGCCATCGCGCTCCGCTGACGCAGCTCGGTCAGCACGGTCTCGATCAGCGGCGAGTGGTAGACGTCCGCGACCAGCGCCAGGTGTTCGTACTCCGCGACCAGTTCGGCCTGTTCGGAGCCGGTGGCGACCACCACGCTGTCGGCTCCGTGGGCGGGGACGTGGCCGACCGCGCGGTTCTCCAGGCCGCGGCGGAGCGCGGCGGCCTCGGCGACGGCCGCCAGCTGCCGGTCGTCGAGCGCGACCGCACGGGCCCGTTCGCGGGCGATGTCGAGGGCGTCGGACTCCACATGGCGGCGGATTCCGCGCTGTACGTCCCGTATCTCGGCCATCTGCCGATTGGCCCGCCACTCCAGATCGGCGAACGGCCAGCGCACCGACCACGCCCGGGGTTCCATCGTGACCTCGGGCGTCTGGGCGGTGACGGTCCGCCAGAGCGGCGAGAGGCGGCGCAGCCGGCGCCAGGCGGCGACGCGCGGGCCGGCGGCCGGCAGGGCGAAGCCGGCCAGCACCAGGATCGCCGCGACCGACGCGCTCAGCGGCGCCACCCCGTTGGAGAGCCAGAGCGCGGGGTGGCCCGTCCAGGACAGGACGAAGCCGACGGCCTTGCAGGCGCAGTAGACCAGGCCGAGCCAGCAGCCCGCGGCCAGCACCCGCAGACCGCGCGCCAGATACGTGCCGCCGAGCCGGGCGGCGTAGCGGGGGCAGAGCGTCCCCAGGCCCGCCAGGCTCGATCCGAAGATGGCCAGATACAGCACCAGGAACAGCATGACCCCGGGGGAGTCGGTGTAGGCGGTGCTGAAGTCGCGGGGGTGCTCGACGGCGTCCGGCCGGCCGACGGCGAAGCCGGTGACGGCCACCGCCCACAGCGCGGCCACACCGCCGACGGCGGCGCGCGCCCTGCCCCGGGCGCGGGCGCGCGCCTCGGCGCCCTCGCCCGCCGTCCAGCGCAGCAGCAGCACCAACGCGCCCGCGGCGAACACCACGACGGAGGAGTAGAGAAAGACCATCGCGAGGTTGGCCACGCCGACCATCCGGTCGAAGGCGCGGTAGAGGCTCGGCGCGGAGAAGAGGAAGACCGTCGCCACGCCTCCGGTCATCACACAGGCCAGTCCCAGGTCGGCGTTGCTGCGGTCGCGGAACCAGGCGACGGACTTGTAGCCGACGATCGCCCAGGCGGCCAGCCCGAACGACAGATAGACGACGTCAAACACGTGGGCCCCCGTTCTGCTGCGCGCCCGCGGCGGCGCCACCGGAGCCCGCGCCGCCCGCCGGTGCGTCCTGTTCCCGCCGGATGTGCTGCAGGGCCGGGCCGAGCGCCGCCGCCAGCTCGGCCGCCGGTCCCTCCAGGGGGAGTTCCTGGTCGGCGGCGGACGGCGCCACCCGCTCCATGAGGAGCGTGCCGAGCACCTCCGTCTCCCGCTCGGCGAGGTTGTCGTAGCCGTGGTGCCGGGCGAGGCCCGTCGTCAGACCCATCCGCCGGAGGGCGGTGGTGACGTCGACGGACGGCGTCCACAGCTTCAGCGCGTCCTCGGTGACGGTCGGGTCCTGGGCGTGCCCCAGCAGGAGGTGGCCCAGCTCGTGCAGCACGATGTGGGCCTGGTGCCAGGGCGAGGTCCGCAGCTCGTAGAAGATCCAGTAGCCGTCGTCGGTGACGGCCGTCATGCCCGAGACCACCCCGCCCAGGCTCATCGGCACCAGATGGACGGGCCGCTCCACACGCGCGGCGACCAGGTCGCACATCCCGCGCAGATCGGTCGCGGCGGGCAGTGCCAGCTCCTTGATGAGCCGCTTGCACCGCCTGCGTATCTGGCCCACTCGCATGCTCGTCCCGTCCTCGTGTCCGGTCCGCTGCCAGATGGCGAAGATCTGGTCGCGTTCCGCGGTCCGTATCGCCTCACTCACCGCGCCGGTCACCACCCTGCTCCGGCGGGTCGGCCGGCAGGTTCATCTGCTGCCGGAACTGGGAGATGATCGTCGTCAGACTGTCCTGCACCTCCGGAGGCAGCCCCACGGAGCGCAGCGCGATGGCCCGCACCCGCCGATCCCGCATCGCGGCGAGGAAGCGGACCTCCTCCTCCACCCGCGCGGCCTGCGGCTGCGAGAGGTCTCCCAGCAGATAACCGACCGGCACGGCAAAGAACTTGGCCAGCGCCCGCAGCAGCTCCGGGCTCGGATTGGCCCGCCGGCCGTTGCGCAGCATCGACAGGTACTGCTCGGTGACCGTGACCCCTCCGTACTCCTCCACCCCGCCGCTGATCTCGTCGGCCACGAAGGCGTTGGTGTACGGGGCCCCCGGCGGGTGCATGTTCGCGAAGAGGTGGTTGAGCCGCTCCGCGAGCGCACCCCCCGCCCCGTCGGACCGGCCCTCGCCCCCCACGCCCATGCTGACCGTCCCCAATCGATCGGGCCCAACGAACAGTTAAGGCCGCCCCCGTTGTGTTCCGCATCCTGTCATGCCACGAACGCGCCGCACCAGTCCACTTACGGACAGTGAGGCCCGCCGGGCTTAACGGGGAGTTGAGTGACGGCGAAAGCATGCGAGGCCGGACCGCGCCCCGCGCGCACGGCCGGAGGCAGGAAAGGAGAGCAGGGGGAGACAGGAGGGCGCGAAGAACGAGGGCGCCAGGAGAACCGGGAAACCGAGGAGCGCGAGGAGAACGCGGCGAGAACGCGAAAAAGCCGCCTCCTCTTCCGAGAAGACGGCTTCCGACCTGCGAAAAGTCGCTGGTCGGGACGACAGGATTTGAACCTGCGACCCCTTGACCCCCAGTCAAGTGCGCTACCAAGCTGCGCCACGTCCCGATGCCCGTTCCGGCCGGGATGTCCCGGCTGACCGCGCACGAGAACAATACCGCATGTCAGAGGGTGGGTGCTGCCATATTCCGGCCCCGTGGCGCGGGCCGCCCGGCGGACAGGATGAGTACCCGTACTCATGCGCCGGTGTCACCGCGCCGCCACGCTACGCGCATGACTACTCCCTCGATTCAGCGGCCGACGACGACGGCCTTCTTCGTGCAGGCCGCGATCTCCTTCGGACTGTCGCTGGCGGCGCTGGCGATCGGGATCATCAAGCTGCCGGTGGGGCCGTGGGAGCGCGGGTTCCTCGCCATCGGCCTGGTCTTCGTGGTGTCCTCGGCCTTCACGCTGGCCAAGTGCGTACGCGACCGCCAGGAGGTGGAGGAGGTGACGAACCGGGTGGACAAGGCCCGGATCGACAAGCTCCTGATCGAGCAGGACGTCTTCAAGCCAGGGCAGGTCTGATTCCGGCCATGCCGGACCGAGGGCTTCCGGGCCGGCGGTCCGGCGCTTGACCTCAAGCGCGCTTGAGGTTGCACGCTCGACGCATGACGAACACGACGACGAAAACGCCGGCCGCACCGGCACCGCGACTCGGCTTCGACGAACTCCCCCGCCTGATGGGCCTGATGACGGGCGATGAGAAGCACGGCCCGGCGGCCACCTCCACACTCGACGCCCTCTGGGTCCTCTACGACCGCGTCCTGCGGGTCTCCCCCGCCACCGCCACGGCCCCCGAGCGGGACCGCTTCCTGCTCTCGAAGGGCCACGGGCCGATGGCCTACTACGCGGTCCTGGCCGCCAAGGGCTTCTTCCCCGTCGACCTGCTGCCGGGCTTCGGCTCGTACGACTCCCCGCTCGGCCACCACCCCGACCGGCTGCTGGTGCCCGGGGCCGAAATCGGCAGCGGCTCGCTGGGGCACGGGCTGCCGCTGGCCGTCGGCACCGCGCTCGGGCTGCGGGCGCAGGGCCTGACGGAGCCGGCCGTATGGGTGCTGATCGGCGACGCCGAACTGGACGAGGGCAGCAACCACGAGGCGGTGGCCTACGCGGGCGCCGCGGGCCTGGAGCGGCTGCACACCCTGGTCATCGACAACTCCTCCGCCACGCACGGGTGGCGCGGCGGTATCGCCTCCCGCTTCGAGGCCGCCGGCTGGTCCGCGGCCACCGTCGACGGCCGCGACCACGAGGCGCTCCACGCGGCCTTCGGCGCACCGCATCCGGGCCGTCCGCACGCGGTGGTCGCCCGTGTGGAGCCCAAGGGCGCCTGACCGCCCCGCCCGGCCCGCGTCCGGGCGCCATGACACCGAGCAGGACTTCGAGAGGATTTCAGTGATGGACACCATGCGTGAGCGTTTCGCCTCGGTCACCTCGCGACTGCTGGACGAGGATCCGCGGCTGGCGGTCGTCCTCGCCGACATCGGCGTGGACGGCTTCGCCGGGGCGGCCGAACGGCATCCGGACCGGGTGGTGAACGTCGGCATCCGGGAACAGCTGCTGGTCGGGGTGGGCGGCGGGCTGGCGCTCACCGGGCTGCGCCCGATCATGCACACCTTCGCCAGCTTCCTGGTGGAGCGCCCCTTCGAGCAGGTCAAGCTGGACTTCGGCCACCAGGGCGTGGGCGGCGTACTGGTGAGCGCCGGCGGCTCCTACGACTGGCCGAGCGGCGGCTTCACCCATATGTCGCCCGGCGATGTGGCGCTGCTCGACACGCTCGACGGCTGGACCGTGCATGTGCCCGGACATCCGGACGAGGCCGAGACGCTGCTGCGGCACGCCGCGGCGGCCGGTGACGACAAGGTCTACGTACGACTGTCCATGCAGGCCAACGACGCGCCGCGGCCCGTGGACGGGGCCGGGTTCACCACCGTTCGGCAGGGGCGCCGTGGCGTGGTGGTCGCGGTCGGCCCGATGCTGGACAACGTGCTCGCGGCAACCGAGGGGCTGGATGTGACCGTGCTGTACGCGACGACCGTGCGGCCCTTCGACGCCGCGTCGTTGCGCGCCGCGACCGGGGCGGCCGACGCCTCGGACGTGGTGGTCGTGGAGCCGTATCTGGCGGGGACCTCGACGCGCCTGGCCAATGACGCGCTGGCGGACCGGGCGCACCGGGTGCTGGGGCTGGGCGTCGGCCGCCAGGAGCTGCGCCGCTACGGACAGCTCGACGAGCACCTGGCGGCGCACGGCCTGGACCCGCGCGGCCTGCGCGAGCGGATCGTCGGGTTCCTGCCGGGACGTTCCTGAGGGCGCCACGGGGCGCCGCGGAGCGCCGTCAGCGGGCCCGCCGCGCTCCGCGCCCGGTTCAGACGTGCTTGCCGAGCCAGGCCGCCAGGTCGTCGTGCACCTCGTCGCGGTTGGTCTCGTTCAGGATCTCGTGGCGGGCGCCGGGGTACGCCTTCCAGGTCAGATCGCGGGTGCCCAGGTAGCGGAAGTCCTCCAGGAGCTCATGGACCAGGGTCATCCCCTGATGGCAGGGGTCGAGGTCGCCGACGGCGACATGGACGGGCAGTCCCCGCGGGATGCGGGCGAGGTTGGCCGGGTCGTTGATCTTGCGGATGGCGCGGACCCAGTCGAGGGCGAGGCCGGCGCAGAACGGGAAGCCGCAGTCGTCGTCGGCGACGTAGGCGTCCACCTCCGCCGGGTCTCGGGAGAGCCACTCATAGCCGGTGCGGTGGGTGAAGGCGTCGTTGAAGGAGCTGAAGTTGCGCGGGATGAAGTCGCAGAGCGTGGCGCGTCCGCGTACGGCGATCTCCGCCTCCAGGTCCGTGACGGCGCCCTCGAGGTCGAGGCCGGGCAGGGTGCGGAAGGTACCGGTGAGGATCAGACCGGCGAGGTCGGCGCCGTACTCCTGGGCGTAGTCGCGGGCCAGCATCGCGCCCATGCTGTGGCCGAGCAGGACCAGGGGGGTGCCGGGGTGGGCGGCGGCCGCGTGGTCGCCAATGCCCTTGAGGTCGGCGACGACGGCGCGCCAGGCGTCCGCGCCGACCACACCGCGGCCCCCGGTGGAGGCGGCGGTGGCGCCGTGGCCACGGTGGTCGGAGGCGATGACGCCATAGCCGAGACCGGTCAGGAAGCGGGCGAAGCGGTCATAGCGCCGGCCGTGTTCCGCCGCACCGTGGGCGATCTGGACGAGGGCGCGCGGGTGCCCGGACTCCGGGAGCCAGGTGTAGGTGGCGATCCGCGCACCGTCCGTTGCCTGGTGGAAGTCCTGCTGCATGGCCTGCATGGCATCGTCTCCTGACTGCCGGGGCGGTGGCTGACGAGTCGTCGGCGCCCACTCTGGCGCTCCGGGCGGCCCTTCGCCATGGGGCGCGCGTAGCGGAGTTGACCACTGGGCCGCGCGGCGTGACACGATCAGCCGGTTCTTTCCCGGCACCAGTGACGCAACCGCCTGACACAGGAGGACCGTTGGACACCACGGACCGCTGCGAGAACTCCCCCGAACCGCCCGGCTCCCCCCTTCCGTCCGACCCCCTTCGCCCCTCACCGCTCTCCCGCCGGAGATTTCTGCAGGGCACCGCCTCGGCCGCCGCCGCGGCGGGCCTGGCCGGTGTCGCCGCCCCCACCGCCGCGGCCGGCGGCGCCGGGGCACCCGGCACCGTGCTGTCCTTCACGGCCGCCACCAACGGCGCGGCCTCCCTCGCACCGGCCGGCGACCGACTGATCGCCGAGATCCAGAACGTGCTGTGGTCGCTGCCGCGGGCCGGCGGCGACGCGGTGGCGCTGACCCCGCCCGACCTGGAGCCCACCCGTCCGGTGCACTCCCCCGACGGCCGCCGGATCGCCCTGTGCGCCTACCGGGGCGGCAACTTCCACCTGTGGACGCTCGCCACCGACGGGTCCGGGCTCCGGCAGCTGACCGACGGCCCGTGGGACGACCGCGGTCCCGCCTGGTCCCCGGACGGGACCCGGATCGCCTTCGCCTCGGAGCGGGGCGGGGACGCGGTGTCCGGCAGCGCCTACCGGCTGTGGGTGCTGGAGGTGAAGACCGGGCGGCTGACCCGGGTCACCGGACTGGCCGGCCAGGACGGCCCCCATCAGGACGGCGCCTGGGAGGACTTCGACCCGTGCTGGTCCCCGGACGGCTCGCGGATCTTCTTCGTACGGGGTCGGGTGTCGGGCGCGACGCTGACCTGCCGTACGGTCGCCTCGGTGCCCGCCGACGGCAGCGGCCCGGTGCGCACCGAGCACACCGACTCCTCGGCCGCCCAGGTGATGGTGCCGGCACTGTCCCCCGCCGGCCGGCTCGCCTATCTGCGGACCACGGACTATCCGGGGCCGACCTGCGCACTGGTGGTGGACGGCGCTGCGGTGGCCGTCGACGGCGATGTGGAACCGGTGCCGCCGCGCTGGGTCTCGCGCGACGAGCTGCTGCTGACGGTCGGCGGGCAGTTCCGGATCGTCCGGCCCGACGCCCCGCAGCGGGTCGAGACCATCGCGTTCACCGCCCGGATGACGCTGGACCGCCCCGGTTACCGCGTCAAGGACTACGGCTTCGAGCGGACCGCCCCCGGCCCGGTGCGCGGGGTGCATCTGCCGGCGCTCTCCCCCGACGGCCGCAAGGTCGCCTTCGCCGCCCTCAACTCGCTGTGGGTGGCGCCCACTTCGGGAGGCGGCGCGCCCCGCAGGATCGTCCGGGCCGATGCCACCCGCTACGTCCTGGCGCCGAGCTGGTCCCGCGACGGGCGAGCACTGCTGTACGCCGACGACCGGGACGGGCTGTTCGCGGTGCGCCGCAGGGATGTGGCCTCCGGCGAGGAGACGGTGCTGGCCACCGGAGGCCGGGTGCAGCCGGCGCTGTCCCCGGACGGCGGGCGGCTGGCCGCGCTCGACATGAGCGGAAACCTCGTCTTACGCACCCTGTCCGACGGCGAGGAGCGGGTGCTGGCCGCGCCCATGGGCGCCGGCGGACTGCCGGGACGACCCAGCTGGTCACCGGACGGCCGCTATCTGGCCTACTGCGACCGCAACCGCCTCAACCGCCGTTTCCGCGAGGGCTACAACGTCATCCGGGTCGTGGACACCGAGACCGGCGCCGACCGGCTGTTCGCGCTCGCCGAGCATGTCTCGATCTCCGACCGCTACGACTCGGGGCCCGTGTGGTCGCCCGACGGCCGCTGGATGGCGCTGATCGCCGAGTCCGCGCTGTGGGTGCTGCCGGTGCGGCCCGACGGGGCGCCGGACGGGGCGCCGCGGCGGCTGACCGACGAGAGCGCCGACCACCCCTCGTGGTCCGGCGACTCCCGCACGCTGCTGTATCTCTCGGCGGGCGGGCTGCGGCTGATCCCGGTGTCCGGCGGCCCGGCCCGGAGCGTCCCGCTCACCCTCACCCACCGGCCGTCGCGCGCCCGGGACACCGTCGTCCACGCGGGCAGGTTCTGGGACGGCACCGGCGACACGGTGCGCGAGGACGTCGATGTGGTGGTGCGCGACGGGCGGATCACCGCCGTGGAGCCGCACCGCCCGCACCGGTCCGGCGCGGCCCGCCGGGTGGACGCGTCCGCACGCACCGTGCTGCCCGGCCTGTGGGACGCGCACACCCACCCCTGGCAGACGACGTACGGCGGCCGGCAGACCGCGCTGCAGCTGGCGTACGGCATCACCACCGCGGTCTCCTGCGGGGGCTTCTCCTATGAACAGGTCCGCATCCGGGAGGCGGTGGCGGCCGGTGCGCTCGCCGGACCACGGCTGCTGACCTGCGGGGAGCTGCTGGACGGCGGGCGGGTCGCCTACAGCATGGGGCGGGCGCACCGCACCCGGGCGGGGTTGCGGCGGTCGCTGGCCCGCGGCGCCGCGCTGGACTGGGACTTCGTCAAGACGTACGTACGAGCGCCGGGCTGGGTGATGGAGGAGGCCGCACGCTTCGCCCATGACCGGCTCGGGGTCCGCTCCGGAAGCCATCTGCTCACCCCGGGCGTCCACCTGGGCCAGGACCTGACCACCCATCTGCAGGCCACTCAGCGCCTGGAGTTCGGGCATGCGGTGTCCCGTTCGGGGCGCGCCTACCAGGACGTCGAGGAGGTCTACGCCAAGGGCGACTTCCATCTCCTCGCGACCCCGTTCTCGGCGGAGGCGCTGCTCGGTGACGATCCGGCGCTGGCCGACGACGTACGGGTGGGACGGCTGATGCCGCCCTGGGACCTGGCGCTCGTACGGGAGAACGCCGGGCATCGCCCCACTCCCGCGCAGCTGGCCGACATCGGGACCGAGGTCGGCGTCTACCGGCGGGTGCTGCGCGAGGGCGGGCTGGTCGCGCTGGGTACCGACCAGCCGCTGACGCCGGTGGGGCTGGGCCTGCATCTGTGCCTGCGGGCGCTGCACCGGGGCGGCCTGAGCGTGAGCCAGACGCTGCGGACCGCGACCGCGCTGCCCGCCCGGGTGTTCGGCGCCCAACGGGATCTGGGCACGCTGGAGGTCGGCAAGCTCGGCGACATGACGCTGGTGGACGGCGATCCGTTCAGCGATTTCGACTCGCTGGTGCGGACCTCGGGGGTGCTGCGCGGCGGGCGGCTGTTCGAGCAGCGGGAGCTGGTCGACTCCTTCCCCGCGCCCGCCGCCCGCGCCCTGCGGCCGTCCGTGGCGGACTGGCTGGAGGTGGGCCGGCAGCAGCGCCGTGAGTCCTGCTGCGACCACGGGCACTGACGCCCACCGCCTGGCGGTCGGGTGGCGTGGGGTGGCGCGGTTCCGGGGTCTGGGGAACCGCGCCACGCCATTCATCGGACCGGGGTGGTGCGCCCCCGCTTCGCACTCCAACTCCTGCCATGAATGCCCTCAGTTGATGTTTTGTGCCGCCCGCAGCAGGTATGCCAACGGGTATTGCACACGGTAAGCGATAGATCACGTTCCGGAACGTCCACTGCGCACGGCGCCGCCAGGCGGCCCCGGGTGCGGCCGGCACGGGGGAAGATCGTGGAGGAGGGCTCGTCTTGCATCGCTACTTCACCGACCGGCGGCATGAGGCACTCCGGCAGCGGGTGCGTGACTTCGCCGAAAGGGAGGTCCGCCCCCGGATCGCGGAGATGGAGGCGAGCCGTGCCGTCTGCCGCGACCTCTCGCGGCAGATCGCCCGTCAGGGCTGGGTCGGCGCGACGGTGCACCGGGCGTACGGCGGAATGGGCGCCGGGCATGTCGCCAAGACCCTGATCATCGAGGAACTCTCCCGGGTCAGCGCCGCGATGGGCGCGATGGTGCAGGCGTCCCAGCTCGGCGTCGCGAAGATCGTCCACTTCGGCAGCGAGGAGCAGAAGAAGACCTGGCTGCCGGCCATCGCCTCCGGGGACTGCCTGCCGACCATCGCCGTCACCGAACCGCAGTCCGGCGGCCACGTCCTGGGCATGGAGAGCACCGCGGTCCGCGACGGCGACGACTACCTCCTCAACGGCCGCAAGATCTACGTCGGCAACAGCCATGTCGGCGATCTGCACGGCGTCGTCGTCCGCACCGGCGAGGGCTCCAAGGGGCTGTCGGCGTTCCTCGTCGATTCCGGCAGCCCCGGTTGCCGGGTCGCGCCGCAGCAGCCCGCGATGGGCCTGCACGGCTTCAGCTTCGGCGAACTGCGCTTCGACGACTGCCGGGTCCCGGCGGCGAACCTGCTGGGCCGGGAGGGCGACGGGCTGTCCGTCGCGTACTCCTCCAGCGTGCTGTACGGCCGGCCCAATCTGACCGCCGTCTCGCTGGGCATCCACCAGGCCGTGCTGGACGAGACGACGACGTTCTGCGCGCAGCGCGAGCGCTACGGCAGACCGCTGGCCGACCTCGGCAACATCAAGCTCAAGCTCGGACGGATCCAGTCGCGGCTGCTGCTGGCCCGGCTGTCCGCGTACCACGCGGTGCACCTGCTGGACCAGGGCCTGCCGTGCGATGCGGAGCTGATGAACGCCAAGCTGGTCAATGTGGAGTCGGCGCTGGAGTCGGCGCGCGACGCGATGGACATCCATGCCGCGTGCGGGCTGTTCACCAACCGGCCCGTCGAGCGCTTCCTGCGCGACGCCCACCACATCTTCGCGCCGGCCGGCACCTCCGACGTCCAGCTGCTGCGCCTGGGCGAGATCGCCCTGGGCCAGACGAAGGGCGAGTGGTCCGCCCGGCTCGCGGAGCTGCTGCGGCTGGAGCCGTCGGAGTGGTCCGAGGAGGACGCCGCGGACGCCGTCGCGGACCCGGTCCCGGTCGAGGACGTCCAGGCCACGGTGCCGGGACAGCGCACCGGCCCGGTCCGGCAGCGTTCGTGGTTCGCCCGTCTGAGGTGAGCGGCCGGCCCCGCCCCGGAGCCGCCGTGACCACCGGCCCACCGCGGCACCGGGCCGGCCGCGGCGTCGGGCACCGCGCCCGGATCAGCTGGTGCCGCTCTGCCGCTCCTCCATGCGGTGGATCTGCTCGACGAGTTCAGCGGCCATCGACTTGATGGTCGCCAGCCCCTCCCGCCCCCAGGGGCGCGGTTCGAGGTCCACGACACACACGGTGCCCAGCGCCATGCCGGTGCGGTCGATCAGTGGCGCGCCCAGGTAGGAGCGGATGCCGATCTCGTCCACGACGGGGTTGCCGGCGAACCGCGGATAGTCGCAGACGTCCTCCAGCACCAGCGCCTTGCGGCGGACGATGACGTGCGGGCAGTAGCCGTGGTCGCGGTCCATCTCCCGGCCGGGCTGGGCGCTGGCGGGTGCCGGTCCCAGCTCGACGGCCTGGTCCTGGGCCGGTGTGTAGAGGCCGGCGAAGTACTGCCGGTGCTCGTCGATGAAGTTGACCATCGAGTACGGCGCCCGGGTGATCCGGGCGAGCTTGCGGGCGAAGTCGTCGAACGCGGGCAGCGGGGAGTCCCCGATGCCCAGGGCGCGCAACCGGGCCACCCGCGCCGGAGCCTCGTCGTCCTGAGGGGTGAGCAGCAGATGGCGCGTCGGGTCGTAGGAGACGTACGGGACGCGGGAGGCGGGGTGGTTCATGGCGGCTCCGGGGACGCGGTGAGGGCGGGCGTGAGCAGATGCTGGACGAGCGAGACCAGGACATGGGTGGCCGAGCTGCACAGGCGGGCGTCGCAGAGCACGACGGGGGTGTCCGGGGCGAGGTCCATGGCGTTGCGGACCTCGTCCGGCTCGTAGCGGTAGGAGCCGTCGAACTCGTTGACGGCGACGATGAACTGGATGCCCCGCCGCTCGAAGAAGTCGACGGCGGCGAAGCACTGGTCCAGGCGGCGGGTGTCGGCGAGGATGACCGCGCCGAGCACACCGTTGGACAGCTCGTCCCACATGAACCAGAAGCGCTGCTGTCCCGGCGTCCCGAAGAGGTAGAGGATGTGCTCGGGACCGAGCGTGATCCGGCCGAAGTCCATGGCGACGGTCGTGGTCTGCTTCTCCTCGACGCCCGCCAGATCGTCGGTGCCGACGCTGATCTGTGTGAGGAGTTCCTCCGTGCTGAGCGGCTCGATCTCGCTGACCGCTCCGACGAAGGTCGTCTTGCCGACCCCGAAGCCGCCCGCGACCAGGATCTTCAGAGCCGTCGGGAAGAGATCGGCCGAGGCATGCCCCGGCCGGGCGTCACAGTCGTTTGCGAAGTCCATTCAGCACCGCCTCCAGCAGGGCTCGGTCGGTACGGGAGGCGGGCCCCGCCGAAACGGCCGCGGGGGCCCGCGCGGTGAGCGCCCCGCAGTCGACGAGGTCGGCGAGGAGCACTTTGGTGACCACGGCGGGCAGCCGTATGTGGGCGGCGATCTCGGCGACCGAGACCGGCCCGCCGCACAGCCCCAGCACCTGGGCGTGTTCGGGGCCCTGCGCGGCGACGGGCCGCCGGCCGGTGGCCATCACCATGGTCAGCAGGTCGAAGTGCGCCGTCGGACGGGTCCGGCCGTTGCTGATGGTGTACGGGCGGACCAGCCGGCCCGCGGCGTCGTCGTACCACGGCTCGTGGGCCCGCTGCCGCCGACGCACGGCCGCGGTCAACGACCGCCCGCGGACGCCTGGTGGCGCGCGGGGGTGGCGAGGTACGGCCGGACGCTCTTGACCAGCATCGACATCTCGTAGCCCAGCACCGCCACATCGGCCTCGCGCCCGGCGAGCACCGCCAGGCAGGCGCCCGATCCGGCAGTGGAGACGAACAGGAACGAGGACTCCAGCTCGACGACGACCTGCAGGACGTCGCCGCCCTCGCCGAAGCGGGCTCCGGCGCTGCGGGCGAGGGAGTACAGGCCGCAGGAGAGGGCCGCCATGTGATCGGCGCTGTCGGGGTCGAAGCCATGGGCGGCCTTGACCAGACCGTCCGAGGACAGCAGGAGCGCGCTGCGGGCGTGCGGCACGCGCTGGACGAGCCCCGTCAGCAGCCAGGACAGATCGGTGTGCTGACTGCTCTGCAGCTGCGTCTGCGCCTGCGCACGCACATCACTCACCATGGTTGCGGTCGTCTCCTCGGGGGCGGGCCATCGGGGCATCGTGGTCGTGGTCGTGGAGCGGGGCACCGCCGGCCGGGCCGCCGGCTTCGCCGCCGTGGGCCGGAGTGGTGCCGTCGTCGCCGGCGGGGCCGGCATGGCTGTCGTCGGCGAGGCTGAAGCCGCGCCGGAAGGCGGCCATCAGGCCGGGGTCGTGCTCGGGTTCGGGGCCCGTACGGCGCGCCGGGGACGGCAGGATCGGATCGCCACGCAGCTCGGGGACGAGGTGCGTCTGCTTGTGCCGCCTCGGCAGCCGGGGGCGGGCGCCGTTGTCCGCGGAAGCGGGCGGCGCGGGCGGCAGCACGACCGGGCCGGGATCGGCGGGGGTGCCGCGGGCGGCCTCGGGGCGGTGCGGGTCGGGGGTGGGTGCATCGGCCATGGCGGCTTCGGGGTGGTGGGTGCCCGCGGCGTGGACCAGTCGGCGGCGGGGCGCGCCGGAGCCGGGATCGGTGTCCTCGGAGGCCTGGGCGGGGGCCGGGGCGCCGAGCTCGTCGTAGGCGTGCCGCGGGGTGCCGAGGGTGTCGTCGGGGGCGGGAGCGGGCGCGGGGATGGCCGCGGTCCGAGGGCCGCCGCGGCCGTGAGGGTCGTGGCCGGCCTCCTCGGGGGCGTGACCGCTGTCGTGCGTCCCGTGCTCGCGGGCCGGGTCGGTGTCCGGGGACCCGATGCGCGGCGCTCCGGCACCGCCCGCCTCCCCGTCGGCGAATTCCGCGCCGAGCAGTCCCTGCGGCACGATCAGCACGGCCTGCACTCCGCCGTAGATGTTGCTCTGCAGCCGGACGACGATGCCGTGCCGGCGGGCGAGCGAGGAGACCACGAAGAGCCCGATCCGGCCGTCGCTCAGCAGCTCGTCGACGTCGACGTGGTCGGGGTCGGCGAGCAGGGCGTTCATCCGCGTCTGCTCGTCCGCGGACATCCCCAGGCCGCGGTCCTCGACCTCCACGGCCAGGCCGGCGGTGACGAGCTGGGCGCGCAGCATGACGGGGGTCTGCGGGGCGGAGTAGATCGTGGCGTTCTCGACGAGTTCGGCGAGCAGGTGGATGACGTCGGCGACGGCGTGCCCGCGCAGGGTGCCCTCGATCGGCGGCGCCAGCTTGATCCTCGGGTACTGCTCGACCTCGGCGATCGAGGAGCGCAGCACCTCGGTCATGGAGACCGGGCGGCTCCACTGGCGGCGCGAGATGGCGCCGCCGAGGACGGCGAGGTTCTCGGCGTGCCGGCGGATGCGGGTGGCCAGGTGGTCGACGTGGAACAGGCCCTTGAGCAGGTCCGGGTCCTCGACCTGGTTCTCCAGCTCGTCCAGCAGCTCGATCTCGCGGTGCACCAGGGACTGCAGCCGGCGGGCGAGGTTCACGAAGACCTCGACCTTCTGCTCGCTGCCGCTGGCGTTGCTGCGGGCGATGGCGACCGCGTCGACGACGGCGGACTCGGCGGCCCGGCCCGCGGCGGCCACCTCATGGGCGAGCAGGTCGAGGGTGTCGCCGGTGGGTACCAGGACCGCCTCGGGGTCGCGGCGCTGGAGCCATTCGCCCTGGCGCACCCGGTCCAGGAGGTCGTACAGGTCGGACTGGCTGCGGGCGCAGACCTGACGCAGCCGGGCGTAGCGGGTGACCGTGGCGCGGGCCTCGGAGTTGGCAGCGGCGCTCGCGGTGAGCACGATGACGCAGACGATGGCCAGTCCGCCGGAGAGCACCACCCATTCCCGGCTGGTGATCCGGGCGCCGCCGGCCTGGACGACGAAGGCGGCGACGGCGGTGCAGACGACCGCGGTCAGCAGGCAGGGGACGGCGGTGAGCCGGACCAGACGGGACCGTATCGCCGAGTCGGCGGCCGACTCGGGGAAGGAGGCGCGGCCGTGTCGTCCGCCCTCCCGTTCCCGCCGTCTGACGGCGGGAACGGGGGCTGCCCCCGGGAAGTCCCGGGTCTCTGGGGACCTGGGAGCCTCCTGGGACGTCTGGGGCCCCTGGGGGAATGCGGTAGGCATGGGCGCCCTCCGGATCGGCCGTTGGCAGTTCACGGAGCACGCACGCTAGTTGTTGCCGGGGTGGGGTTCGGACCTACTTCGGGGTTTCGCTACCCCTCGCCACCTCCCTGGGTGGGCGAGGCGCGCACGCCAGTGCGAGTCGATCCGAATTCCCGTTCAAAAAGAGGGGGTTGGCGCCTCCGCGGATGCCCCTCCCGAGGGTCCCGACGGTTCGGCGGCTCCCGACGGCTCGCGGACGGCGCTCGCCGGCGCGACGCGCGCCGGGGGCCAACTCGGCCAGCCCTGAACCGGCGGCACGGCCACGGCCCGCCACCAGGGTTCCACGACCGGCTCGTCGGCGGGCTCGAACGGCTTGCCCGGCACCGGTGCGGCCGCCTTCGCACCGTCCCGCCGCGCCGCCGCGACCGTGCGCTCCACGGGTTCGGACCACGGATGGGGCGCGAGATTGAACGTGCCCCAGTGGATCGGCAGCAGCACCCCCTGCGGGCTGCCGCCGGACAGGTCGGCGTGTGCCCGCAGCCCCTCCTCCGGGGTCATGTGGATGTCCGGCCAGAAATCGCTGTACGCACCGATCTGGATCATCGTCGCGTCGAACGGGCCGTGCGCCGCGCCGATCTCGGCGAACCCGGAGAAGTAGCCGGTGTCGCCGCTGTGGAAGATCCGGTGCTGGGGGCCGGCGACCACCCAGGAGGCCCACAGGGTGTGCTGCGGGCCGCGCAGTCCGCGGCCGCAGAAGTGCTGGGCGGGGGTGGCGGTGAGGGTCAGGCCGCCGACCCGGGTGCTCTCGTGCCAGTCCAGCTCGGTGATCCGCTCCTCGGGAACGCCCCAGAACTCCAGGTCGGCGCCGATCCCGAGCGGGACGACGAAGGCCGCGCCGGTGCGGATCAGGCCCTGGATCGTCGACATGTCGAGATGGTCGTAGTGGTCGTGCGAGATCACCACGACGTCGACCGGGTCGAGCGCGTCCAGCTCGACGGGCACCGGGTGCATCCGCTTGGGTCCGGCCCAGGTGAAGGGCGAGCAGCGCTCACCCCAGACCGGGTCGAAGAGCACCCGCCGCCCGTCTATCTCGGCCAGCACGCTCGAATGGCCCATCCAGGTGAGCCGCAGCCCGGAGGCGGGCGGCCGGCCCCAGTCTTCGGCGGTCGGGCGGTGCACCGGAATCCGGCCGACCGGCGCCCGGCGCAGCCGCCCCTCCCGGCTCAGCTGTGTACGTGCCATCGGCAGCGCGGAGCCGTGGAGCAGCTGCCTGGTGGGCGCCGGATTGCGGAACTGTCCGTCCACGAACTGCGGCGATCTGCGCATCCTGGCCAGCCGCTCCCCCGTGGGCTCGGCGCCGAAGCTCGCGGGGCGCAGCGCGGAAAGTCGAGTGCGGCGGGGTCGGGAACCGGTCACGGCACCTCCATGGTCGGGGCAGTCGCGAAGTGAACGGGCCGCGTGAGCGGCAGGTTCCGGCACACCGCGCCTCGCGGCGCCGTCGTGCGCTCCCGCACCACGACACCCGGACTCCACACCATCACCCGCAGATCACAACCGCGCGACCGGCTGCGGCATTCCGGGCCAGGGTGTGAGGTCCTTCTCACCGATGGAGCGGCGGGCAACGGCGGGCCCGGCCCCTCACCGCCCCCCATCCGAACCCCAGTACGACATGCGCCTCCGCCGGGCGGTGGCCGAGCCGCCCGGGTCCCGGGTCGTCATCCGCGCCATGTCCCACCCTTCCGCAGGCCCGCGGGCGGGTGCAGCCGGGTCTCCGGGCCGGCTCCGGTGGAGCTCAGGTCCCCTCGACGACCGTGGGCGGCGCGGGGAGCCCGGGGCGCCGGGGCAGGAGGAGAGTGCGGAGCAGGATCCGGGGGGCGAAGAGCCGGGTGGGGGGTGCGGTGAGGCAGAAGACGTCCCGGAAGGCGTCGCCGACGACGCGGTCGACGCCGGCGCGCGCGAACAGCCGGTCGAGGTACCACGTGCTCAGCCGCTCGCCGAGGCCCGCCTCGGCGTCCTGGCCGCCGGCGTAGGGGCGGTCCGCGCCCACCGCGGCGAGCCAGGCGGGCTCCACGGCGCGGGCCACCGCCCGCTGCGCCTCGGCGGTGGCACCGGGCCGCAGGCCGCCACCGCCGGCGAGGGCGTCGCGCACCGCCAGCGCGCCCAAGGCGGCGACCGACATGCCCTGCCCGTATACGGGGTTGAAGGTGCAGGCGGCGTCCCCCAGGACGAGGAACCCTTCGGGCAGGGCACCGGGGCGCTCGAAATGCCGGCGCCGGTTGCGGGTGTCGCGGAAGCCGTGCACCGGCGAGAGCGGCTCGGCCCGTGCGAGCAGTTCGTGGATGTACGGGTCGCCGATCGTGGCGCTGAACGCGGTGAACTCGGCCTCGTCCGTGGGCGGGTGGTGCCCGCGCACCCCCGACAGCGTCAGCAGCCAGTTGCCGTCCTCGACCGGGATGAACGCGGCGCCGCGGGGGCACTCCGGCCAGCCGGGGACGTTGACACCCACGTCGGGGGCGGTGTCCGGGTCCTTGGGCCGGTACATCCGGGTGGCGTAGGCGAGTCCCGCGTCCACGGTCTCCTCGTGCGGGGAGGTCCGGCCCAGCGCGGCGTACCACTGGGGCGCGCGGGATGCCCGGCCCGAGGCGTCCACGACGAGCGCGGCCGGCAGCACCCGTTCGGCGGGCTCACCCGGCCCGGCCTCCCGTGACCGCACGCGCACCCCGCTCACCCGGCCGGCGTCCCCGGTCAGTCCGATGACCTCGGTCGCCTCCAGGACCTCCACCCGGGTGGGCGAGCCGGCGGCCGACCGCAGCGCCCGCTCGCGCACGACCGCGTCCAGCACCGGCCGGGTGATGCTCAGCGTGCGATGACGGCGCTCGTCGAAGCGGCGCTGCCATCCGGTGGGGGTACGGGTGAGGATGTCGCGCGGCAGGTACAGGCTGCGCGCCCCGGCCTCGACCAGCGCGGCGACCGTGCCGGGCAGCAGCTCCTCCAGCGCCCGCTGACCGCCGCTGAGGAGGATGTGCAGATGGCGGGCCTGCGGGACGCCCTTACGGAAGGCACGGTCCTGCGGGTACCGGTCGCGTTCGACGACCGTGATCGCCTCGACCTGCCCTGTCAGGGCGGTGACGGCCAGCATTCCGGCGAGCCCGCCCCCGATCACGATCGCGGTGCGCCCGCCATTGGAGTGCTCTGCCATCCCCACCTCGCTCCCCTGCCGGACCTGCCCGGCCACCGCTCGTCTGCGCGACTTCCTGCGATTCCTTTCCTCCCTCGTGCCACCCCAGTCCCTGACATCCCGATTTGCGGCGCCCCTGCGTCTAGGGTGTGTCTCTCCGGCAGTGGACGCACCCGGTCCGCAAACGGTCTCACCAGCAAGGGATTCGCCTCACCGGCAAGAGATTCAAGGACGCTTGTGACATTCCAGCAGGTTTCTGAGCCGTATGACGCATACGACGTACTCGTCTTCGGTGGGACGGGCGTGGACACCGTCGTGCCGGTCGGCGCGCTGCCCGTGCCGCTCGCCGATTCCCACCCGGTGGCGCCCATCCGCGAGTGGGCGGGGCACACCGGCACCGGCGTCGCGCTGGGGTGCGCGGCGCTCGGGCTGGCCACCGGGCTCGTGGACTTCATCGGCGACGACCATCCCGGCAGCCTGGTCCGCGAGCGGCTGGCCGGCACCGGCGTCGACTTCCGTCCGCTGCTCTCCCCGCACGGCACCCGGCGCGCGGTCAACCTCGTCTCCCCCGACGGCCGCCGGATGTCCTTCCACGACGCCCGCGACCCGCGCGACCTGCGGATGCCGGCCGAGCACTACCTCCCGGCTCTGCGCCGGGCCCGGCACGTCCATCTGTCGATCACGCACTTCGCCCGCTTCGTCTACGACGACATCGAAGCGCTCGGCCTCCCCGTCTCCACCGATCTGCACGACTGGGACGGTCTGACCGAGCACCACCGGGAGTTCGCGTTCCGCTCGGACCTGGTGTTCCTCAGCACGGCCGGGGCGGGCGAACGGATCGGGTCCGTCATGCGGGACATCCTGCGCCAGGGGCGCGCCGAGGCGGTGATCGCGACGGCCGGCGCGGGCGGCGCGTACCTCCTCACGCCCGACGACCGCACCCCGCGGCTCGTACCGGCCGTGGTCCCGCCCGGCCCCGTCGTGGACAGCAACGGCGCCGGTGACGCCTTCACCTGCGGCTTCCTCTACGGCCGGCTGGCGGGTCGGCCGCTTGAGGAGTGCGCACGGCTGGGCGCCGTCGCGGGAGCGCACGCGTGCACCGCGCCGGGGACGCACACCGCCCTCGTCGGACCCGACGACCTGCGCGGGGTGCTCACCGACACCCCGGCGGTCGCCCCCGACCTGACGGCACGTGTGGTGGAGACGCCCGGACTTCCGGAACCGCCGGAAGCCCAGGTCTCCCCTGCGGGGGCGTAGGTCTCCAGGCGTCGTGCGCGGCCTGCCGCCCCGCCGGTGTCCGGTGGTTTTCAGCCCTTGCGGCCCACCGCGCCGTAGAAAATGGTGTTGTTGAGCTCCTCCGCGCCGGGCACCTCGCCGTCCGGTCGCCACAGCGGCACCCGTACGACGCCGGGCGGCAGCACCGCGAACGGCCCGAAGAGCCGCTCGATGCCGGCCTTCGACCGCAGGTTGAGGGTGGCGGTTGCGCTCTTGTAGACGTCCTGCACACCGGCTCGCGCCACCTCGTCCGTGCGACCGCCCTCGTACGCCTCGTAGGGCTCGTCGGTGGCGTGCGACAGGACGAGGTGACTGCCCGCGGGGAGCGCCTCGGCGAGGGCGGCGACGATGCCGGCCGGGTCCTCGTCGTCCCGGACGAAGTGCAGCACGGCGACCAGCAGCAGCGCCACCGGCCGGTCGAAGTCGATCAGTTCGCGGACGGTGGGGTGCGCCAGGATCGCCTGGGGGTCGCGGACGTCGCCGAGCACGAAGCCGGTGTGCGCGGTGTTGGTCAGCCGGGCCCCGGCGTGGGTGGCGACGATCGGGTCGTTGTCGGCGTACACGACGCGGGTGTCGGGGGCGATCTCGCGGGCCACCTCGTGGGTGTTGGGCGAGGTGGGGATGCCGGTGCCGATGTCGATGATCTGGCGGATGCCGCCGGCGACCAGTTCGCGCACCGCCCGGCGCAGGAACGCGCGGTTGGCGCGGGCGCTGAGCCGCACCTGGGGGTGGACCTCGATGACCCGCTCGGCGGCCACCCGGTCGACCTCGTAGTTGTCCCAGCCGCCGAGGTAGTAGTCGTACATCCGTGCCGGGTGCGGCCGGCTGGTGTCGATCTCCTCGGCCGCGAAACCGGAGTGCGCCGGGCCCGGGGCGTACGGTCCGATCTGCGGGACCTCCGGGTCCGGGGCCGCGGGGAAGGTGTTCTGCTCGCTCACGCCGACCTCCGTTCGGTGCACCGGCCCGGTGCGGCGGAGAGCAGGAAGTCGGCGTGGCCGGCCTTCGCCCCCTCGATGAAACTCACCATTTCACGGTGGGTGTAGATGAGTGCCGGGCCGTCCGGGTCGGTGGACTGGCGCAGCGCGATGCGGCCGTCCCCCAGCCTCATCGCCTCGACGCACTCGCCGCCGTTCCCGCCGCTCCATGGTTTGAGCCAGCCCTCTGTGCCCAGCTCTTTGGCGGGCATGCCGTTGTAGATGCGTATGCGATCCATGGGGGGTTCAGATCTCCTTGCGAAAGCCACCCAGAATGGCCTCGGTGGTGTGTGCCGGCGCGGCCTGCGCGCACATCCGGTCCAGGGCCTCCAGGAACTGCGAGACGTCGTTGCGCTGGTCGAAGTACACGGCTCCGACGAGGCTCTCCGCGTATGCGATGTCCGGGAGTTCCGGGATCGGGAAGCGGAAGATGTGAAAGGGCCCGTACATGGCGGGGTGCGGGCCCGCGGCGAAGGGCATGAGCTGCAGCCGCACGTTCGGCAGCGCGGTGGCCTCCATGAGCCGGGTGATCTGGTCGCGCATCACCTTGGGCCCGCCGATCGGTCGCCGCAGGACGGTCTCGTCCATGACCACCCACAGCATCGGTGCGTTCTCGCGGGTCAGCAGGGCCTGCCGCTCCATGCGCAGCGCGACGATGCGGTCGATGTCGGCCGCGGAGGCGTGCGGCATACCGGCGCGCAGGACGGCGGTGGCGTAGTCCTCGGTCTGCAGCAGCCCGGGGACGTAGTGGGGCTGGTAGGCGCGGATGAGGTTGGCCTCGCCCTCCAGGCTGACGAACGCGCTGAACCACTCGGGGAGCACATCGCGGAAGCGGTGCCACCAGCCCGGCTTGTTGGCCTCGCGGGCCAGCGAGAGGAAGCCCTCGACCTCGTCGCCGTCGGTGACGCCGTAGGTCGCCAGCAGCTTCTCGACGTAGGGGAGTTTGAGGCCGACCTCGGCCTTCTCCATGCGCCGTATCGTGGCGTGGGTCACATCGAGCGCCGCGGCGGCCTGCTCGAAGGAGAGTCCTGCTTTTTCGCGCAGGTCCTGCAGCCGCTTGCCGAGCACCACCCGCAGGACGGTCGGTGCGCCTGCCGACCGTGGGTCCGCCACGTCCGATCGCCTCCAACTGATGTCAGTGATCAGCAGTGTGTCATGCCGTCATCATTAACGAACAGACTGCTCTTACGATTCTGCAAATTACAGAGTGATCCTTGCCATCGGTGACCAACATCGCACATAGTTACGGCGTGGCTTCCTCCAACAACGCTTCTTCGTTAGGGCGCTGTGGCGGCTTCGTCGCCCAGTACCCGCAGGACGCGTTCCACTTGCCGGCGCGACGCACGTCCGTTCCCGAGGCGCGCAGACGCGTCAGCGCGCTGCTGTGCGAGTGGGGCGCGGATCAACAGGTCCGCGACGACGTGGAGTTGGTGGTCTCCGAGCTGTTCACCAACGCGGTACGGCACACCGACAGCGAGAAGGTCGGCTGCGAACTGAGCCTCGTCGGGACGCACATACGCATAGAGATCACGGACCAGGGCGGTCCGGGGCTTTCGGCGCCGCACGTCCAGCCCGGCAGCGTGGACAAGGAGTGCGGACGGGGCCTGTTCCTCGTCGGAGCCCTGTCCGACGGCTGGGGATCGCGGCCCGCCGACAGCGGTCCGGGCCGGATCGTCTGGGCCGACCTGCCGTACACGGGCACCGCGGCACACAACTGAGGCCCCGTTCCGCGTCGGCGGAAGCGGGGCCTCAGTCATGCCGCGGGCTCGCCATGGGGCCGCGGCCGCACTACAGCGGGAGCAGGTCCGGCCGCTTGGGCTCGACATGGTCGCCGGAGGACTCGCCGCGCAGCCGGCGGCCGATCCACGGCACGAGGTGCTCCCGTGCCCAGTGGATGTTGTCCCGCCGCGCCTCGGCGGCCGACCGCTCCGCCTCCGGGGGCCACGGCTGGTCCGGGTCGGCCGGCACCCGCAGACCGAGCACCTGGGCCGCGCGCAGCGCCACCCGGGTGTGGCCGTCGGCCGACAGATGCAGCCGGTCCTCGCTCCAGGCCCGCCGGTCCTGCACCGACTTCAGCGACCACAGGTCCAGTACCGGGCAGTCGTGCCGGTCCGCGATGGCCCGGACGTGCGCCGTGTACGTCGCGATCTTGCCGCGCAGATGCTTGAGCACCGGGACACCGCGGGTGTCGAAGCCGGTGCAGAGCAGGACCGTGCCGACCGACCGCCGAAGATCGACGACCGCCGCCTCGTAGCGCTCGGCGACCGCGTCCGGGTCCGAGCCGGGCCGCAGGATGTCGTTGCCGCCGGCACAGAACGTCACCAGGGCCGGGGCGAGCTCCTTCGCCCGCGGCACCTGCTCCTCGACGATCTGGTCCAGAAGCCGTCCCCTGACGGCGAGGTTCGCATAGCGGAAGTCCCCCTCCGCCTGCTTGTCCGAGAGCAGGACCGCGAGCCGGTCCGCCCAACCGATGTACACCCCGTCAGGGCCGGGATCCCCGACCCCCTCTGTGAAGCTGTCCCCGACGGCTGCGTACGACCCGATGGCGCCGTGGGCGCCGGTGATGAAGTCCTTCGACTCATCTGCAGCGCTCGTGGCGCCGCTGCTGATGTTCTTCGAATCGTCTGCCACGTCAGGACATACTTCACCTTCAGAAGTGACCTACGCCACCGTAACCAGGGGTTGACGGGAGGTGATTAATGCCACCAGGTCAAATTCTTCTCAAGTTGGAATAATGATCGATCACACAGTGCCCCGAGCGCCGTCTCGCGCTTCCGCACGCCACCATCGCGGCTTGATTGAGTATTGCATCAGTGTCGTATCGTCGGTTGTGCCCGCGCCGTCGACGAGCAGCGTCGCCGGCCGACACCAAGGAGCGCCCGTGACGCAGACGCCGCAGGTCCCCCAGGCACAGCCCGAGCTCGCGGAGGTCCGCAACTTCCGCGATGTGGGCGGGCTGCCGACCGTGGACGGGCGTCGCGTACGGGAGGGCCGGCTGTTCCGCAGCGGGCACCTCGCCCACGCCACGGAAGAGGACACGGCCTTTCTGGCCGGCCTCGGACTGCACACCATCTTCGACTTCCGCAACGCCTCGGACATCAAGCTGGAGGGCCCCGACGTCGCGCTGCCCGGCGTGCGCAACGTGAACATCCCGCTCACCGACCCGGCCGACGGCGCGGAGTTCTGGACGATGGTGCGCGACGGTGAGCTGGGTCAGCTGCGCACCATGCTCGGCGACGGCAAGGCCGCGGCCCGTATGACGGCGACCTACCGCCACATCATCACCACCCGCACGGAGGACCACAGCCGGGTACTGCACGCGCTCGCCGAGGACAGCGTCCCGGCGCTGATGCACTGCGCGGCCGGCAAGGACCGCGCGGGCCTGTCCGTCGCGGTGACCCTGCTGGCGGTCGGTGTGGAGCGGGACGCCATCGAGGAGGACTACCTCAAGTCGAACGAGCCGCACCGCCGCTACAAGATCCGCCGCTCCGACAACTCCGCGGTCGGGATGTCCGCGGAGGTCCTGGAGCTGCTCTCGCCGCTGTTCGGGGCGCACGCCGACTACCTCACGGCCGCCTACGACGCGATCGAGACGACCTGGGGCTCCACGGAGAGCTACCTCACCGACGGCCTGAAGCTGGCGCCCGCCACCCGCGAGCGGCTGCGCGACCGGCTGCTGGAGGGCTGACCCGCCGCGGACGGCCGTGTGGCAGGCTCCGGGTCATGATCGACAACTATGAGTTCTCCAGCGATCCGGACCGGCTGGACCCCGCCCTGGTGCACCACTGGCTGTCCACCGACACGTACTGGGCCGCGGGGCGCTCGCGGGAGAAGCAGGACCAGGCGATCGCCGACTCGCTGAACTTCGGGGCCTACGACACCGCGTCGGGTACCCAGGTCGGCTACGCCCGGGTGATCACCGACCGGGTCACCTTCGCCTGGCTCTGCGACGTCTACGTCGCCCGCGAGGCACGCGGCAAGGGGATAGGCACCGCGCTGGTCGCCGCGGTCCGCGACCACCTCGCGCCCTACGACGTGCGGCGCATCCTGCTCGCCACGGCCGACGCCCACGACGTCTACGAGAAGGTGGG
Source organism: Streptomyces sp. NPDC059008 (assembly GCF_042749045.1). Taxonomy (NCBI): domain Bacteria; kingdom Bacillati; phylum Actinomycetota; class Actinomycetes; order Kitasatosporales; family Streptomycetaceae; genus Streptomyces; species Streptomyces sp. NPDC059008. The sequence continues at coordinate 231,654 of NZ_JBHYJC010000009.1, forward strand.
CTTCCGTCCGTTGGCGGAGCCCGGCAAATGGATGGCCTACGGCCGCCAGTAGCGCCCGCTCACGGCTCGGCGGTCGCGAGCGGGTGTCACTGGTACCGGGGAGGCACCGGCATCCGCTCGTCAGCGGTGGGCGACCGCCTGCTTGACCAGCGTCCGCCCGAAGTCCCACAGCAGGCCGCCGCCACCATGGGCGTCGTCCATGACGGCCGTGAACGCCGCCACGAAGCGGTCCACTTCCGGCTCGCCGATGATCAGCGGCGGGATCAGCTTGATGACCTCCAGATGGTCGCCGGAGACCTGGGTCAGGATGCGGTGCCGCTGCAGCAGCGGGACCACCACCATCTGCGCGAACAGGCCCTTGCGGGCCGCCTGCAGCATCGTCCAGCGGCTCCGCAGCCCGAGGGAGCTGGGGCGGCCGAACTCGATGCCGATCATCAGGCCGCGGCCGCGCACGTCGTGCAGCAGCTCGTACCTGCCGACCAGCGCGGCGAGCCGGGAGCGCAGCAGCTCGCCGGTGTGCCGGGCGTGGGCGACGAGCTGCTCGTCCTCCAGCACCGTGAGCACCGCCAGGCCCGCCGCCATCGCCTGGGCGTTGGAGCCGAAGCTGGCGGAGTGCACCAGCACCCGGTCCATGGAGGAGTAGACCTTCTTGAAGATCCAGTCCTTGCCGAGGGTCGCACCGACGGGGACATAGCCGCCGGAGAGCGCCTTGGCCACGCACACCAGGTCCGGTTCGACGCCGTCCTCGTGCTGGTAGGCGAAGAAGTCGCCGGTGCGGCCGAGGCCGGTCTGCACCTCGTCGGCGATCAGCAGCGCCTTGTGCCGGTGCAGCAGCTCCTGTGCGGCACGCAGGAAACCGGGCGGGGCGGGGTGGACGCCCTTGCCCTGGACGGGCTCGACGACGAAGCCGGCCACGTCACCGCGCTCGAGCTCCCGTTCCAGCGCGGCCAGATCGCCCATCTCGACGGCCGTGTCCGGCAGCAGCGGTGCGAAGCCGTCGCGGAAGCCGTCCTCGCCGTTGACGGAGAGCGCGCCGGTGGTCAGGCCGTGGAAGGCATGGGTGCAGTACAGCACGCGCGGTCTGCCGGTGGCGCAGCGGGCGAACTTCAGGGCGGTCTCGACGGCTTCGGTGCCGCTGTTGCCGAAGAAGACCCGGTCCAGGTGGGGCGCGTGGGCCAGCAGCTTCTCGGCGAGCAGTCCGGGCAGCGGCGCGCAGTCGAAGCGGGTGAGGTCGGGGAGCTGGGCGTCCAGGACGTCGTGCAGCGCCTGCCGGACGACGGGATGGTGCCGCCCCAGGCCCATCACCCCGAAGCCCGCCAGCATGTCCAGGTAGTCCCGGCCGTCGGCGTCCCAGAAGTACGCGCCCTGCGCCCGCTCGTAGACCTTGTCGAAACCGATGGTGCGCAGCATCCGCGGGAGCTGGTGGTTGAGGTGGCGGGCGTGCAGGTCGTAGCGCTCGGCGCCGCGCTCGGCGAGCAGCCGGGTCAGGTCGAAACCGGTCACGGGGTGCTCTCCTTACGCGCCAGCGCGGCACTGATCCGGCCGGCGATCTCGGCCGGGGTGAGGCCGAGGTCGGCCAGCAGCTCCCCGCGCCGTGCGTGCGGCAGGAACTGCTCGGGCAGGCCGAAGGTGCGCAGCGGCACATCGACGTCCGCGTCCCGCAGCGCCTGACCGACGGCCCAGCCGACACCGCCGTTGCGGCTGTTGTCCTCGACGACCGCGACCATCGCGTGCCGCGCGGCGAGCCGGGGGATGGCGTCGTCGACCGGCTTGACCCAGCGCGGGTCGACGACGGTCGCGTCCACGCCGCGGGCGGCGAGCAGTTCGGCCACCCGCAGACAGACCGGGGCCATCACGCCGACCGCGACCAGCAGCACGTCCGGATGCGGCGTGCGGTACAGGACGTCGAGGCCGCCGATCCGGTCCACGGCCGGGATCGGGTCGTCCACCGACTCCTTGGGGAAGCGGATGACGGTCGGTGCGTCGTCCACCTCCAGCGATTCGCGCAGCTGGGCGCGGAGCTGGTCGGCGTCGCGCGGCGCGGCGATCCGCAGGCCCGGTACGACGCCCAGCACCGACAGGTCCCACATGCCGTTGTGCGAGGCGCCGTCGGTGCCGGTGACACCGGCCCGGTCCAGGACGAAGGTGACCCCGCACTTGTGCAGGGCGACGTCCATCAGCACCTGGTCGAAGGCGCGGTTGAGGAAGGTGGCGTACACCGCGACGACCGGGTGCAGTCCGCCGGTGGCCAGCCCGGCGGCCGAGACCGCGGCGTGCTGTTCGGCGATCCCCACGTCCCACACCCGGTCCGGGAACGCCTCGGCGAACCTGCCCAGGCCCACCGGCTGCAGCATCGCCGCCGTGATGGCCACCACGTCCTCGCGCTCGGCGCCGATGCGGACCATCTCGTCGGCGAAGACGGACGTCCAGGAGGGCGCGCCGGGCGGGGCGACCGGCGCGCAGGTCAGCGGGTCCATCATGCCGACGGTGTGGAAGTGGTCCGCCTCGTCCTCCAGGGCCGGCTGGTAGCCGCGGCCCTTCTCGGTGAGGCAGTGCACCAGCACCGGCCCGTGGAAGCCGGCCGCGCGGCGCAGCGCGGACTCGACGGCCGCGATGTCATGGCCGTCGATGGGTCCGATGTACTTCAGGCCCAGGTCCTCGAACATGCCCTGGGGCGCGAAGGCGTCTTTGAAGCCCTTCTTGGCGCCGTGCAGGGACTCGTAGAGCGGCTGCCCGACGACCGGGGTGCGCTGGAGGACGTCCTTCCCCCAGGCCAGGACCTTCTCGTAGCCGTCGGTGGTGCGCAGGGTGGCGAGGTGGTCGGCCAGGCCGCCGATGGTCGGCGCGTAGGAGCGCTCGTTGTCGTTGACGACGATGATCAGCGGGCGGTCCTTGGCGGCGGCGATGTTGTTGAGCGCCTCCCAGGCCATTCCGCCGGTCAGCGCGCCGTCGCCGATGACGGCGACGACGTGGTCGTCCTTGCCGCGCACCTGGTGGGCCTTGGCCAGGCCGTCGGCCCAGCCCAGGACGGTGGAGGCGTGCGAGTTCTCGATCACGTCGTGGTCGGACTCGGCGCGCGAGGGGTAGCCGGACAGCCCGCCCTTGGCCCGCAGCTTGGAGAAGTCCTGACGCCCGGTCAGCAGTTTGTGGACGTAGGACTGGTGGCCGGTGTCCCACAGGATGCGGTCGGCCGGCGAGTCGAAGACCCGGTGCAGGGCGATGGTCAGCTCGACCACGCCGAGGTTGGGGCCCAGATGACCGCCGGTGCGGGCGACGGCGTGCACGAGGAAGTGCCGGATCTCCTCGGCGAGTTCGGGCAGGCGCCCCTCGGGGAGTGCCTTGAGGTCACGCGGTGCGCGGATGTGTTCCAGCATCGTCACAGTGGGTCCCCCTCTGCTCGTTCGACTGACCGTGGTGACGGAAGGAGCCCCCAGGGCGTGGGCTCCCCCGCTCATGGGGTCATCCGCGGTTCCCCGCGACGGTCTCCTTGGCCGCCCGGAGGGATTCCTTGAGGGAGCCCATGGTGGCCAGGACGGCCGTCGGCTCGTAGCCGCAGTGCGCCATGCAGTTGGCGCAGCGCGGGTCCTTGCCGCGGCCGTACTTGTCCCAGTCGGTCTCCTCGATGAGCTCCCGGTACGTCGGGACGTAGCCGTCGCTCATCAGGTAGCACGGGCGCTGCCAGCCGAACAGCGAGTAGTTGGGGATCGCCCAGGCCGTGCACGGGAAGTCCGCCTTGCCCTCCAGGAAGTCCAGGAAGAGCGGGCTGTGGTTGAGCCGCCAGCGGCGCCGGTTTCCGCCGGCGAAGGCCTTTCTGAACAGCTCCCGGGTCTGCTCGACGCCCAGGAAGTGCTCCTGGTCGGGGGCCTTTTCGTAGGCGTAGGCGGGCGACAGCATCATTTCGTCGACCTGCAGGTCGTCATTGAGGAAGTTGAGGACCTCGATGATGGTCTGCGGGGTGTCGGTGTTGAAGAACGTGGAATTGGTGGTGACCCGGAAGCCGCACCGCTTGGCTTCCTTGATCGCCGCCACCGCCTCGTCGAATACGCCTTCCTTCGCCACGGATTCGTCGTGGCGCTCGCGCATTCCGTCGATGTGCACCGCGAACGCGAAATAGGGCGACGGGGTGAACTGGTCCATCTTCTTGCGCAGCAGCATCGCGTTGGTGCACAGGAAGACGTACTTCCGCCGGGCCACCAACTGCCGCACGATCTCGTCGATCTGCGGGTGCATCAACGGCTCGCCACCGGCGATCGAGACCATCGGGGCACCGGACTCCAGCACCGCCCCCACCGCCTGCGCCACCGGCATCCGCTGCTTGAGCACCCCCGCGGGGTGCTGGATCTTCCCGCAGCCCTCGCATTTGAGATTGCACGCGAAGAGGGGTTCGAGCTCGACGATGAGCGGGAACTTCTCGCGCCGGCGAATCATCTTCTGTTCAAAGAGATAGGTCCCGACCCGGATGGACTGACGGAGCGGCATGGCCATCTGGCTCACCTCCAGGGGAGCAGCAAAGAACGGTGCCATTCATAGAAGACAGGAAGTACGGAGCGCAGCACCCGGAATGCCGATATTCCACCGCGGACGGTGCCGATGCGTACGAGTTCATGTTCTGGAGCGTCCACGACCACCCGGACGGCCGCAACCGGACGGCCGCCGGCCCGCTGGGCCGCGCGGAGCGTGGCGGCGGATTCCATGTCGACCGCGAGCGCGCCGGAGGCGTGCAGCGCGGCCCGCTCCGCGCCGCGCACGACGTGGTCGGAGCCGCACAGCAGTCCGCTGTGCACGGTCAGGCCGCGCTGCCGCAGCGCGCGCAGCAGCGGGCCGTTGTCGCGGCAGGGCAGGTCCGGCGCGCCGGGCCGGTGGTCGCGGGTGGCCTCGGCGACGACCACGTCCCCCGGGCGCATCCCGGGGGCGAGGCCGGCGCAGAAGCCGCTGGCGACGACGGGGGAACGCGCCGTGGTCCGATCCTCGCCCAGCGCTTCGGCGACGGCGCGCTCGGCCGCCTGGGGGCCCATACCCGTACGGAGTAACACCAGCCGCGGTGGTTCCTCCGCCGTCGGCCGGCCCGCTCCCCCGCGCAGCGCGAACCGCTCGATGCCGAGCGCACAGGCGACCAGCAGCGGCGGGTCCGCGTCCGCGGGGGACCGTCCGGGCATCAGGCCTCCACCGCGGCCGGTCCCCCGTGGAGATAGCGGCCCAGGGCCGTCAACGGGAAGACCTGTCGGTAGAGGTGGTAGTTGATGGAGAAGTCCCAGGGGAAGCCGGTACCGGTGAAGTACGGCTCGTCCCAGGAGCCGTCCTCGCGCTGGGTCCCGGTCAGCCAGCGCACTCCGCGCCGTACCGCCTCGCTCTCCCGTTCGCCGGCCGCGAGCAGCGCCATCAGCGCCCAGGCGGTCTGCGAGGCGGTCGAGGCGCCGCGTCCGGCCCACCGCTCCTTGTCCTGATAGGACCGCTGGTCCTCGCCCCAGCCTCCGTCGTCGTTCTGCACCCGCTCCAGCCAGCGCACGGCGCGCCGGACCGCCGGGTGCGCGGCGGGGATGCCGGCCGCGGCGAGCGCGGGGAGCACCGAGCCGGTGCCGTAGACGTAGTTGGTGCCCCAGCGGCCGAACCAGGCGCCGCTGGGCTCCTGCTCGGCCAGCAGCCAGGCGATCCCGCGGCGGGTGCGCGGGTCGTGCGTACGGCCGACGTCGGCGAGCATCTCCACGACATGGGCGGTGACATCGGCCGACGGCGGGTCGATGACCTCGCCGAAGTCGCAGAAGGGCAGGCGGTCCGGCAGCGGGCTGGTGTTGTCGACGTCGAACGCGCCCCAGCCCCCGTTCCTGGACTGCATGCCGAGGTTCCACCGCACCGCGCGGCGTACCGCGGCCTCGACCCGCTGCGGGTCGGGGTGGTCGATACGGCGCAGCGCGAGCACCACCTCGGCGGTGTCGTCGATGTCCGGGTAGTTGTCGTTCTCGAACTCGAACGCCCAGCCGCCGGAGGGGAGTTGGGGCCTGCGCACGCTCCAGTCGCCGGGCCGGTCGATCTGCTCGGCGAGCATCCAGTCGGCGGCCCTGACCAACTGCGGGTGGTCGGCGGGCAGTCCGGCGTCGGCCAGTGCGATGGCGGCCAGGCAGGTGTCCCAGACCGGGGACTGACAGGCCTCGATCATCCGTGCGCCGTCCTCGCGCCATACCGCGAACCGGTCCAGTGACTCCAGGCCGGTGCGCAGCACGGGGTGGTCGAGGTCGTAGCCGAGGAGGTGCAGGGCGATGACGGAGTAGACGGCCGGGGGCTGGATGCCGCCCCAGCAGCCGTCGTTCTCCTGCCGTTCGATGATCCAGCGGGCGGCGGAGCGCATGGCGGCGCCGCGCAGCCGCCGCAGGGCGACCTTGTGGTACAGGTGCAGCGCCTTGTCCAGGCGCTGGAAGACGCCGTCCCAGCTGGTGGCGGGGGCGAGCGGCCGGGGCGGGCTGGGGTTACGGGGGTCGGTGTGCAGCTCGTCGAGGGCGAACGGCGCCGGGCGGACCGGGCGCTTGGCCGAGACGATGGTCAGCGGCACGATGGTCTGCCGCGCCCAGCAGCCGAAGTCGTAGATGTTGAGCGGGAACCACTTGGGGAAGTACAGGAGTTCCGGCGGGAGTTGGGGCAGGTCCTCCCACTTCCACCAGCCGAAGAGCGCCAGCCAGATACGGGTGAAGACCCGGGCGGCGGCGACGCCGCCCTGCGCGCGGATCCAGGCCGAGGCCCTGGCCATGTGGGGCGCGTCGGGCTCGTCCCCGGCGAGCCGGAGGGCGACATAGGCCTCGATGGTGGTGGAGAGCTCGCCGGGCCCGCCGTAGAACGTGGCCCACGTCCCGTCCTCGCCCTGCTCACCGCGGATGTAGCGGCCCGAGGCCGCGGTGAGCTTCGGGTCCTGGATGCCCAGGAACTGGCGGAGCATCAGGTCCTCGGCGTCCATCGTGACGTTGGTCTGGAGGTCGCCCTTCCACCATCCGGCGGGGTCCTGGACGGACAGCAGGTAGTCGGTGGCGCGTGCGGTCGCGCGCCGGGCCGCCTCCGCCGTGTCGTGGAGTACGGCGGTAGGTGCGCCGTGGGTCGATTCGGTTGTCTCAGCGGTGGTCTCGCTGGCCGAGGGGCCCCGGGGCGGCAACGCCCCGGTGCTTCCGTCGGTCGTCGCTGTCATGGCTTCCCCTTCGGCAGTGAACTGTCAAAGCGTGCTCAGGGATTCCGTCGGCCGGCGCCCGGACGGCACCGGCCGGCGACTGCGATCTATTCGGTGTCGAAGCGTGATCATCTCTCTCGTACAACGACGAAGTCGGCGAGCGCGACGAGCTGTGCGCGGACCTTCTCCGGCATCTCGATCTCGTCCAGCGCGGCGATCGCGGTGGCGTGCTGGCGGCGGGCCTCCTGGGAGGTCCACTCGCGGCCGCCGGCCTCCTCGATGAGGGCCGCGCGGGAGGCGAACTCCTCCTCGGTGAAGTCGGCGATCTCGGTCTCGCTCTTCTGGGCGTCGGCCGCCAGGATCTGGGCCAGCCGCTCGGAGGCCGGGCCGCCGGCCGCGAGCGCGGCGACGACCGGCAGCGACTTCTTGCGCTGGCGCAGATCGCTCCAGGGCCGCTTGCCGGTGGCGTCCGGGTCGCCCCAGATGCCGAGTACGTCGTCGACGGCCTGGAAGGCGAGGCCGAGGTGGTAGCCGTACTTCTCCAGGGTGTCCGCGGTGCGGTCGTCGGCGCCGCCGAGGACCGCGCCGATGGAGACGGCGCAGGCCAGCAGCGCGCCGGTCTTGTTGCCCTCCATCTCCAGGCACTCCTCGACGGTGACCCGCTCGCGGTGCTCGTAGGAGATGTCCTGCGCCTGGCCGTCGATCAGCTTGCGGGTGGCCAGGGTGAGCCGCCGGGTGGCGCGGCCGGCGTCGACCGTGCCGAGCTCCAGCAGTATTTCGTTGGCGAGGGCGAACAACGCGTCGCCGACGAGGATGGCCTGGGCGGGGCCGTGCACCTTCCACACCGTGTCGCGGTGCCGGCGCTGCTCGTCGCCGTCCATGAGGTCGTCGTGCAGCAGCGAGAAGTTGTGCACCAGCTCGACGGCGACCGCGCCGGGGATGCCGACCTCGGGGGCCGCGCCGGCGGCCTCGGCCGACAGCAGGGCCAGCGCGGGCCGCACCGCCTTGCCGCTGTCCCCGGAACTGGGCTTGCCCTCGGCGTCGATCCAGCCGAAGTGGTAGGCGGCGACGGTGTCCATGGGAGGAGCGAGCCGGTCCACGGCGGCACGCAGCACGGGAGTGGCGAGCGTCCGTCCGCGCTCCAGCAGCGCGGTGACGCTCTCGGTGTCGATAGCTGGGGAAGCCGGATTCACGGTTTCTCCTCTGTTTCCGATGCTCGTGCTCGTGGGAGCGCTGGTACTCGTGGTCATGCCGCCTCCTGAGGCAACTGGCCCTGGGGGAAGCCGAGTTCGGTGAGTGCTTCGCGGGCGGCGGCGGTGCCGCTGCGGACAGCGCTTTCCATGGTCGCGGGCCACCCGGTGGCGGTCCACGCACCGGCCAGGTACAGGCCGGGGGCTTGGGTGCGGGCGGCGGGGCGGAGCCTGCCGACGCCCGGGGCGGGCGCGAAGGTCGCGGTGCGCTCGCGGGTGACGAAGAAGTCCCGGATCCTGGCGCCCCGGGCGGCGGGCAGCAGCCGCTCCAGTTCGGGAAGGTAGCGGGCGCGGAGCTTGGCGACCGGCTGGTCGATCTCCTCCTGCGCGGCGGACTGCGAGACGGCCAGGTACTGGCAGCCGGCCCCGTCCGGAAGCTCGTGCAGCCCGGAGGCCTCCGTACGGTCGAAGACCCACTGGACCGGGGAGCCGACCGCGGCGAAGAAGGGGCGGCGCAGCACCTTGCGGTCGTAGACCACATGGAGGTTGAGGATCGGGGCGGTGCCGATGTCCAGCAGGCGGTCCTTGCCGGGCACCGCTCCGTCGGGCAGCAGGGCATGGGTCTCGCGCTGCGGTACGGCGAGGACGACGGTGCCGGCGGTGAGCTGCTCGCTGCCGTGCGGGCCGTTGTCGACCGAGACCCGCCAGCCGTCGTCCGTACGTGTGAGGGCCCCGGCGCGGGTGCGCAGGGCGATGCGCACCCCGGCCTTCTCCAGGGCCGTGCGGGCGAGGCCGTCGTGGACGTCGCCGAGCGGGACGCGGGACCAGCCGATGTCGGCGGCACCGGGGGCCGACAGCAGTCCGGTCTTGAAGACCTTGGCGGCCAGGCCCATCGAGGCGTCGGCGGCACGGGCGTTGAGGGTGGCGATGCCGACCAGGTCCCACAGCGCCTCGACGGCGCGCGGCGACTGGCCGTACCGGCGCAGCCAGCTGCCGAAGTCGACGCCGTCCAGGGCCGGGTCGGCGGGGTCGAGGCCCTTGAGCGCGAGGGTGGCGCGGACGACGCCGGCACGCTCCGCCGGGGACAGGTGCGGGTAGCCCGCGAGGCTCTTGGCGAGGTGCAGCGGGACGGGCAGGGCGGTGCGGCGAAGCCGTCCGAGCCGCATCCGGTCGGCGTCCAGGACCGGTACGTCCATGCGGTCCTGCAGGGGCACCAGGTCCGCGGCACCGATCCGCTCCAGCAGTGCGCTGTACGCGGTGCAGCAGCGGAGGTAGACATGCTGGCCGTTGTCGACGCTCAGCTCGCCGACGGCGCCGTCGCGGCGGAAGGAGAAGACCAGGCCGCCCAGGCGGGGCCGGCCCTCGACGAGGGTGACCCGCAGCCCCGCGTCGGCCAGCGCGAGCGCCGCGGTCGTGCCCGCGAGGCCGCCCCCGATGACGACCGCGGCGGTGGCGTGCGATGTCATGTGCCCTCCCCCCTTACGTGTGTCATGGACGCAGCCGTCTCGGAGAGGGTTGCCCGCCCCACCGGCGCGGGGTCACCGCTGTCGTGCGCGGGCCGGCACATCATCCGCGCCTCCGGACGGCCTGCCGGCGGCCGATCGCCCGCGCGTCGAGCCCGGACAGCCCGCGCACCGCGACGAAGGCCTTCTCCCGGCCGGGCAGCGAGACCCGGCCGCGCAGCACCGCCTCGGGGTCGGAGGCGATCCGGGTGAGCAGGCGGTGGTAGATGCCGGCCATCGCGGCCACGCAGGCACCGCTGCGCCGGTCGAGCATCGGCAGCAGCCGGAAGCCCTCGGCGAACAGCGCACGGGCCCGCTTCACCTCGAAGTGCACCAGGCCGGCGAAGTCGGAGCCGGGCGGCGGGACCGGGCTCGCGAAGCCGGCCGAGCAGCCGAATTTGGCGAGGTCCTCGGCGGGCAGGTACGTACGGCCGTTGCCGGCGTCCTCGCGAACGTCCCTGAGGATGTTGGTCAGTTGGAGGGCGAGGCCGAGCGTGTCGGCGTACTCGGAGGCGCGCGCGGCGTCCGGTGCGCCCGGCACCGTGCCGAACACGCCGAGCGAGAGCCGGCCGATGGCACCGGCGACGCAGCGGCAGTAGACCCTGAGGTCCTCCCAGGTCTCGTAGGTCTCGCCGCGCACATCGGCCAGCACACCGTCGATCAGCTCGTCCAGCGCGTCGAGCGGGATGGGGAAGCGCGCGGCGGCGTCGGCGAGCGCGACGGCCACCGGGTCGGTGTCGTCCTCGTCGACCAGGCCGTTCTTGATACGGGCCAGCAGCTCCCGGGTGTCCTCCAGGCGTTGCTGCTTGGCGGTGGTCTCCAGATTGCCGTCGCCGATGTCGTCGACCCGGCGGGAGAAGGCGTAGAGCGCCGACATGGCCTGCCGCTTGTCGGTCGGCAGCAGCCGGATGCCGTAGGCGAAGTTGCGCGCCTGCTGCCCGGTGACGGCCTCGCAGTAGCGGTACGCAGCGAGCACCGGCGCGGACGCGTGTGCGGTTGCCTCCACGGTCCGGCTCACCCCTCTCTTCGCAATGCGGCCGCCAGCTCGCGCATCAGGCTGAGCTTGGTCGGCTTGGGCGGTCCAGGGAGTACGTCGTGTTCGGCGGCCGCCACCGCTTGGAGGGCGGCGCGTCCGCCGGCGACGAAACCGGCCAGCAGCAGCTTGAGTCTGCCGTGGACGCTACCCACCAGCGCGGTGCCTTCATTCAGCAGGTCACGGGCGCGTTCGGCTTCGTAGGCGATCAGTGCGCGCACCGATGCGCCCCCGCTCGGGGCGGCCAGATCGGCCTCTGTGACGCCGAAGCGTTTCATGTCCTCGGCGGGGAGGTAGACGCGGTCGCGCCCGAGGTCCTCGGCCACGTCCTGGATGTGTTCGACGATCTGCAGGGCGGTGCAGACCGCGTCGGAGCGGCGGATCCGCTCGGGGCTCGACGTGCCGGTGATGCCGAGGACGAGCCGGCCGACGGGGTTGGCGGACAGCTCGCAGTAGGCCACCAGGTCGTCGTAGGTGGCGTAGCGGCTCACCCGCTGGTCCTGGCGGTTGGCCTCGATCAGGCCGAGGAAGGGCTCGCAGGTCAGCTCGCAGCGGCGGACGGTCGGGCCGAGGCGGCGCATCAGCGGGTGCTTGGGGCCGGGTGCGCGGTCGCTGAAGACGCGGTGCAGATCCGCCTCCAGGGCGTCCAGCAGCGCAGGCCTGTCGTCGTACTGGGCGCGGTCGAGCCCGAGGAGTACGGCGTCGCCGCCGCCGGGCGCGAGGTCGCCGTCGCCGATGTCGTCGACGAGCCGGGCGAAGCCGTAGACGGCCATCAGGTCGGCCCGCCAGACGCGGGGCAGGAAGAACGGCGCGACCGGGAAGTTCTCGTGTGCGGCCTGGTCGAGCACGGTGCGCGTCTGGTCCCGCCCGTCACCCGTCGCCACCCTTCCGACGAAGGCGCGACGCGCCCGCTCGTTGTCTCGGCTCACCGGGGACTGCCCGGCGCATTTCGGTGCCGGAGCGAACCAGTAGCCATTGCCGTCACGTCTCCCGTTCTACACCGCCAAGCTAAAACATCCTATTTCGGACACGCCGCACAGGCGACGCGCCCCAATCGAGCCCTCATCACCCTTTTGGGTGGACTTCGCCCGACATGTACCACTTGTGCTGTTCGGTACCCGTACAGCTTACGCCGTGCCTCTCGTGCACGTCCGGGCGGGTACCGGGGCCCTCGGCGATGATCCGGTCCACGGCCGGTTCGACCGAACTGTTCGCGGCACCGGAGGAGTTGACCGTCTCCCAACCGACGAAGGCCCCCGCGAGGCGGACTCGCGGAGGCCTTCCGGTGCGAGTGGGGCTACTTGCCCGTCTCCTTCTCGTAGGCCTTGATGACCTCGTCCGTGGGGCCGTCCATCAGCAGTTCGCCGCGCTCCAGCCACAGGACGCGG